>JAICSB010000408.1 GCA_025937115.1 Pseudonocardiaceae bacterium
CACGCGCTGGACCTGGCGAATACCGAGATCCTGCCGCTGTATGCGCGGCTGTCGGCGGCCGAGCAGCACCGGGTGTTTCAGCCGCACCGGACGCGCCGGATCGTGCTGGCCACCAACGTTGCCGAGACGTCGCTGACGGTGCCCGGGATCCGGTACGTGATCGACCCGGGTACGGCCCGGATCTCCCGCTACAGCCGCCGGCTGAAGGTGCAGCGGCTGCCGATCGAACCCATCTCGCAGGCCTCGGCCACCCAGCGCGCCGGACGGTGCGGGCGCACCAGTGACGGCATCTGCATACGGCTGTACGCAGAGCAGGACTTCCAGTCGCGACCGGAGTTCACCGATCCGGAGATCGTGCGGACCCATCTGGCGTCGGTGATCTTGCAGATGGCGGCGCTGAATCTGGGAGAGGTGGCCGCGTTCGGCTTTATCGACCCGCCGGATCGCCGGCAGGTCTCCGACGGTGTCGCGCTGCTGCGCGAGTTGGGGGCACTTGCCGACCAGCCAACCTTGCAGCTCACCCGGATCGGACGCACGCTGGCGCAGCTGCCACTGGACCCCAGGCTGGCCCGAATGCTGGTGGCGGCCAACGAGAACGGTTGCCTGCGCGACGTCCTGGTCATCGTCGCAGCACTGTCCATTCAGGACCCTCGGGAGCGCCCAACTGACGCCGAGGCGGCCGCCGACGCCCAGCATGCCCGGTTCATCGACAAGAGCTCCGACTTCCTGGCCTACCTCAACCTGTGGCGCCACGTCGAGGAGCAGCAGCAAGCCCTGTCGTCGAGCCAGTTCCGCAAGCTGTGCAAGTCGGATTTCCTGCACTACCTGCGGGTGCGGGAATGGCAGGATCTGCACGGGCAGCTGCGGCGGATCACCCGCGACCTCGGAATGAAGCCGGCCCCGTTCCTTCCTGGCGCGCCGGTGGACCCGCAGCAGGTGCACGTCTCATTGCTCGCCGGGTTGCTCTCACACATCGGGCTGTTCGATCCAGAAACCCGCGATTACCTCGGCGCGCGCGGCGCGCGATTCGCGGTCTTTCCCGGATCAGCGCTGTTTCGCAAATCGCCACGCTGGGTGATGGCCGCCGAATTGGTGGAGACTTCCCGGCTATGGGGCCGGATCGCCGCCCGGATCGAGCCGCAATGGGTGGAACCGCTGGCCGGGCACTTGGTCAAGCGTAGCTACAGCGAGCCGCATTGGGAACGTAAACGCGGCACGGTGGTGGTTTACGAGAAGGTCACGCTCTACGGCATCCCGATCGTCGCATCCCGCAAAGTCGATTACGGGAAAATCGATCCGGAACTGTCTCGCGAGCTGTTCATCCGCCACGCACTGGTCGAGGGTGACTGGGAGACCCGGCACGCCTTCTTCCAGGCCAACCGGGCGCTGCTCGACGACGTTGGGGAACTCGAAGCGCGAGCTCGCCGGCGCGACATCCTGGTGGACGACGAGACCCTGTTCGACTTCTACCACCAGCGCCTTCCCGCCGAGGTAGTCTCGGACCGGCATTTCGACAGCTGGTGGCGCAAGGTCAGGAAAACCCAGCCGGACCTGCTCGACTTCCAGCCCGCAATGCTGATCACCGGTGACGCTGTCCGCGAGGCGGACTACCCTGACTCGTGGCCGCTGGGCACGCTGGCGCTTGACTTGTCCTACCAGTTCGAGCCCGGTGCAGCCGCTGACGGCGTGACCGTGCACGTGCCGCTGCCGGTGCTCAACCAGCTCACCGCCGCGCCGTTCA
This sequence comes from Pseudonocardiaceae bacterium, assembly GCA_025937115.1. Next base: position 1,742 of record JAICSB010000408.1, read on the forward strand.
CCTGGCAGGTCCCCGGACTGCGCGAGGAGCTGATCGTCGCATTGCTCAAGTCACTGCCCAAGCCGCTGCGCCGCCAGCTGGTACCGGTGCCCGACCACGCCAAGCCCCTGCTGGCTCGGATGACCCCCTATCGCGAACCCTTGCTGGACGCCCTGGAACGCGAGCTTGCCCAGGTGGGCGTGCCGGTGCGCCGCGAAGACTGGCGGCTCGACCAGGTTCCGGAGCATCTGAAGATCACGTTTCGGGTGTCCGACGGCGACCGCACATTGGCCCAGGGCAAGGACCTCGGGGCGTTGGGCCGCCAAGTGGCGCCGCAGTTGCGGGCCACGCTGTCCGCCGCCGGCGCCGCACTGCACCGCCGCGGCCTGAGCAGCTGGGATATCGGGACGCTGCCGCAGACCTACCAGCAGGAACAGGCCGGCCATCTGGTCACCGCCTACCCGGCGCTGGTGGACGAGGGCGACACCGTTGGCGTCGCGTTGCTGCCCACCGAGGCGGAGCAGCGCCGCGCCATGTGGGCGGGCACCCGCCGTCTGCTGCTGCTGGCCGTCCCCGGGTTGACCAAGTCGGTGCAGCGCGGCCTCGATCAGCGGACCCGGCTGGCGCTGGCCCGCAACCCGGACGGCAGTACCGAGGCGCTACTAGCCGACTGCATCGACTGTGCCGCCGACGCGTTGATCGCCGCCTGCGGTGGGCCGCCTCGCGACGAGGCCGGGTTCGCCCTTGTGGCCGACCGGGCTCGCGGTGAGCTCGCTGACGCGGTGCGCGCCGTGCTCGCTCACGTGCAGCGGATCCTGGCCCAGGCTAACACCGTCGAGACGCGGCTAGCGGTGCTCACCGGACCGGTGTTCGGACCCGCGGTCGCGGACGTCCGCGCGCAGCTGGCCGGCTTGCTCGGACCCGGCTTCGTCACCGCGACCGGCGCGCAGCGGCTTCCCGACCTGACCCGTTACCTGCAGGCGATCGCCCGCCGGCTGGACAAGCTACCCCGCGATCCGGACCGCGACCGGACCTGGTTGCATCGAATAGGGGCCGTTGCACGCGCTTACCAAGAACTCAGTGACGGGCCGGAAGCGCAGCGGATCCGCTGGATGATCGAGGAGCTGCGGGTCAGCTACTTCGCCCAAGAGCTGCGTACCCCGTACCCGGTGTCGGACCAGCGGATCTACCACGCAATAGACGAGCTGGCCGGATCGACGAGGTGATGTCGAGCGGGTTACTCAGATGCGTAGGCCGAGACACCGTGACGAGCCAAGCGCTGCCGGAGTGTCACCCGGACGGTAGGCCGTTCCGGAGCGATCACGCTGTACCAAGCGGTGTCGCGCCAGGAGAACAGTCCCAGACCAGTTCCGGCCAGCGCCGCAAATCCGGTTCCTGACCAGCACGCAGGTGATGCGATATCATCAGGTGTATGCGCACGACGCTAAGTCTCGATGACGACGTCCTGCTCGCAGTTCAGGAGCGGGCAAGGCGCGAGAAGCGCACGGCCGGGGAGGTTCTGTCAGATCTCGCTCGTCAGGCGCTGACCGGTCAGCATCGGCAGTCCGAGGATCGTGGGACTGAGCATCACGGGTTCCGGCCCCTGCCGCGCCGAGGCGCTGCCATCTCCAATGCGCTGATCGACCGGCTCCGGGAAGACGAACCCGAGTGACGCGTGCGCTGCTGGACATCAACGTGCTCCTGGCCCTACTCGACAGCGATCACGTCGATCACGACCGGGCCCACGACTGGCTCGATGACGAGATCGGGTCGGGATGGGCATCATGCGCGATCACCGAGAACGGGTTCGTGCGGATCATCAGCCAGCCCCGCTACCCGAGTCCCGTTTCACCTACGGAGGCCATCAAGCTGCTGAGCCGGGCGTGCGACAGCGGTCATCACGCTTTCTGGCCCTGCGATGTCAGCGTGCTCGATGCACGCATTGTCGACAGCGCCCGACTGCACGGGCCACGCCAGGTGACTGACGCTTACCTGCTCGCCCTGGCAGCGGCGCACGACGGACGCTTCGTCACCTTCGACCGCTCCCTGTCCCTCGCTTCAGTACACAGCGCCACCAAAGACCACTTGACGGTCCTGTAGTCCTTCCCCGCTC
>JAICSB010000036.1 GCA_025937115.1 Pseudonocardiaceae bacterium
AACCGACCGCGACATCCACCTCGTCAAGCTCGGGACGATGGGCGAGTACGGCACGCCGAACATCGACATCGAAGAGGGCTGGCTCACCGTCGAGCACAACGGGCGCACCGACCGGATGCTCTACCCCAAGCGGCCCGGGTCGTTCTATCACCTGTCGAAAGTGCACGACAGCCATAACATCGAGTTCGCCTGCCGGATCTGGGGACTCCGCGCCACCGATCTCAACCAGGGCATCGTCTACGGCCAGCAGATCCCGGCCACCGAGGCCGACCCGCGGCTGGCCACCCGGTTGGACTACGACGCGATCTTCGGCACGGTGCTCAACCGGTTCGTGGTCCAAGCCGTGCTCGGCCACCCGCTCACCGTCTACGGCTCCGGCGGCCAGACCCGCGGCCTGATCGACATCCGGGACACGGTGGAATGTATCCGCCTGGCGTGCGAGAACCCGGCAGCGGCGGGCGAGTTCCGGGTCTTCAACCAGATGACCGAGGCGATGTCGGTGGAGGAGATCGCCAAGACGATCGCCGAGTGCTACCCCGGGCCGGCGGAGATCGAGTACCTGGACAATCCCAGGGTGGAGCTGGACACCCACTATTACAACGTCGTACACACCGGCCTGGTAGGTCTCGGCCTGGCGCCACACCGGCTGTGCGACACCCTGATCACGTCACTGTTCGCCACGGTAGAGCAGCACCGCCACCGGGTTGACCTCGCCGCCATGCGGCCCAGGGTCTGCTGGGGGGCCACAAACCGCTCGTGTGGGAAAACTGTGTTATAACACTGTTTGCCCTCACGAGCCGGATCTTCTAGAGCTCTTGAATAACCCAGTCGATCATGACGGCCACCAGGCACGCCGTCGCCCCGAGCAGCAATCCGATGCGAGCTTGCTTACCCATGAACACCTCCCACAACGAGTTAGCGGACAATCGGGGTTGCCCGCGGTCGTGAACCCCTAAACGGCCAGCAGGCTGTTTCCCGGTGGGTTCGGTGGCTGGCGTTGGAGCAGGTCTGTCACCAGGGTGGCGGCGTCGCCGACGAACAGCTCCTGACCGCGCTGGACGCGTTGGGCACGCAGTGCGGTGTCCTCGATGAGCCTGGTCAGTGCGGCCCGTAAGCTGTGCTCGTCATCGACGAGATCGGTCAGACCTAGGGCCGCCAGCGCGCCGGCGTCGTGGCGGCCGTGACCGGCGATCGGCCGGAAGGTCACCACCGGCAGCCCCACCCGAAGGGCTTCCTTGGAGGTGAGGCCACCGGCGTTCTCGACGAGCACGTCGGCCGCCGCCATCAGGCCGGCCATGTCGGCCACCCAGCCCAGCGCCACCGTGCCCGGCACGCCCGCGAGCTGCGTGCGTAGCTGCTCGTTTCGGCCGCAGACCACCACCGGCACCCAGCCGGGCCAGCGCGCGATGGCAGCCACCGCGGCCCGCACTGTGCCCAGGCCCAGCGAGCCGCTGACGACCAGAGCGACCCGCTGCCCGGCGGCCACGCCGAGTTCGTGGCGCACCGCGGCCCGCTGTCGGGTCGACTGGTCGCCGAACTCCGAGCGCACGACCGGACCACACACCTGCACTGGATCGCCGCCCAGGCCGCGTACTTCCCGCGCAGCATCGGAGGAGATGCACAGGTAGGTGTCGGTGGCTGGATGCAGCCACAGTTCGTGCGCCGAGAACGTCGTGACGAAGGTGACTGCCGGGCAGCCGAGCCGCCCCTGGGCGCGTAACCGGGCCACCGCGAGCGCGGCCAGGTGGTAGGTCGAGACAACGACGTCAGGCCGAAACCGGGCGATGTGGTGGCGCAGTCCGGGCAGCGCCAGCCGTACCGGAATACCTACCCGCTCCCCCGCCTGCTGGCGGGCCAGGAAGAAGTGCCGGTAAACCAGGTCGTAGAGCCAGGGAGCCCGGTTGACCAGCCATGGGTACACGCCGCGCAACCACCGTCCGGTAGGGGCGGGCATGAGCTCGGTCAGATCCGCGATGTCGACGTGGTGCCCGCGGGCGGTCAGCCGGCGCGCCAGCTCCCGGCTCACCTCCAGATGCCCGCCGCCCATCGCCGCGGTCACGATCAGCACCCGTCCGGTACTGGCACTGGGTATCACGCGGAACCTCCACCTCGCACGCCCGCTCGCCGGCCTGGTCCCGCGGGTGACACCACCGGATGCCCGGGATTGCCCGGGGAAAACCATCGTGTGCGCCAGCAGCGCGGCTGTTTGACCCGTGGTGGCGTGGGAAGGTAGTGACTGCGCGGCGACTGGCGGAGGTGGATATGGGGGTGGGCAGTTGGCGGTCTACTCCCTGATCTTGGTTGCCGCGCTGTTCGTGGCGGTCGGCGAGGTGATCCAGCAACGGTCGGCGGCGACCGCCCCACCGGAGCACAATCTGTCGTTGCGGCTGCTGGTGTGGTTGGTGCGCCGGCCACGGTGGCTGGCTGGGGTCGCCTCCTCGACCGGCGGTAATGCGCTGTTCACCATGGCGGTCGGGTTCGCCAGCCTGGCGCTGGTGGAGGCCGTGTTCGTCGTGCGGCTGCTGTTCGCGCTGATCCTGGCCGCCGCGTGGGGGCGGCACCGGGTTCCGGCCCGGGACCTGCTCGGCGCCTCGGCTATCACCGCCGGGTTGGTGGCGTTCATCTTCGCCGCCCGACCTCGCAGGGGTTCGGTGGTGGTGCCGGACCTGCACTGGATCCTCGGTGGCGGCTGCATTCTCGCGCTGGCACTGGTACTGACGCTGATCGCGAAGGGGTCTAGACCGGCCCGCAAGGCGGTCCTGCTCGGCGCGGGTGCCGGCAGCTTGTTCGGGCTGCAAGCGTCGCTGACCCAAGGCGCGATGCACGTGCTGACGCATCGGGGATTCGTCGCGCTCTTGATGACCTGGCACGGCTATGCGGTGATCGCGGTGGCTTTGACGGGCATGCTGCTGGTGCAGAGCGCTTTCGAGGCGGCGCCACTGCCCGCGTCTTATCCCGCGGTGGTGACTACTGAGCTGATCGTCGGAGTAGCGGTCGGGATCTTCGTGCTCAACGGGACACTGCGGTTGGGCACCGTCGCCGTCGCCGCCACCGCGGTGAGCCTGCTCGTGATGATCGGCGGGATCTACCTGCTCACCACCTCACCGCTGGTCACCGGCCAGCTTGATCGGCTCATCCGGCAGCAGGACATCGGTCTCGCATTGCGCGTCGAGCAACGGCTGGCCCGGGAGCTTGAGTTGGCCGATCGGGCAGCCGCGCGGGTCGCCGGCAAACGAGTCGGCACCACGCTGCTGCGCCGGGAACTGCGCCGGATTGACGACGGCATCGAGCGGTTGTGCGTGCTGCAGGACGACATCCGCCGGCACCGCGACGCCGAGGAGCAACGATCGCGTGCGCTGCCGGCGGCGCAGCGCCGCGAAGCCGCCGCGTCGACGCAGGAATTGTTGGAGCGCGAGCGGGTAATAGATGAGCATGCGCAGCGGCTACGGGCCCGCGCGCACGCGCTGGCTGCCGCTGGCGGGGTGACGTGGAGTCCCGGAACGGAGGGGTAGCCGCTGTGTCGTCTTTGGGAACCACGTTGATCTCCGCGGGTGCCGCGCTGGTGGCCGGTATGTGCCTGGCAGCCACCGGACTGCTGCAGCAGAAGGCCGCCAGCAAGCAATCCTCCGACGACCAGTTCTCCCTGCGGATGATCTGGAACCTGGTCCGGAACCGGAGGTGGCTGGCCGGGATCGGCGCCGCAGTGGGGTCCTACCTTTTCCAGGCGGTTGCGCTGGCCACCGGCCCGCTGTCGCTGGTGCAGCCGCTGGTGGTCTCCGAGCTGGTTTTCGCTATCCCCATCTCGGCGCGGCGTCACCGCCACCGGCTGGGTTTGCGCGAGTGGGCGGGGCTGCTCGCCGTGACCGGTGGTCTCGCCGTGGGCATCGTTGCAGCGGATCCGCATCGGGGACATCCGATCCAGCCGTTCTCAGCATGGATCTGGCCATTAGTCGGGGTGGTGGCGATCGCTACTGCCGGGGTATTCGTCGGAAAGGCGATCTCCGGGCCGGTACAAGCCAGCCTGTTCGCGCTGGGTGGGGCGACGGTGATGGCTTTGCAGTCGGCTCTGTTCGCCGCGACGATCGCGTCGTTGCGGGCCGACATCGCTCACACCTTCGTGACCTGGGAGCCCTACGCGCTGATCGTCGCGAGCTTCACCGGGTTGTTCCTGGTGCAGAACGCCTACCAGGCGGGGCCGCTGGCCGCGAGCATGCCCGTCATGGATGCGGTGTTGCCCATAGCGTCGATCGGGCTGGGTATCGGGTTGTTCGGTGAGCACGTGCGTACCACGCTCTTCGGCCTGACCGGCGCTACCGTGGGCATCGCGCTGCTGGTGACCGGCATCATCATGCTGGACACGTCGCCGCTGATTCGCCGCCAGCAACGCGAGGAGCGCAAACAACGCGGCGAGGCGGCGTCACCGAGTGCCGCTGCCGCGGCGGGCACTAGCGCATCGTGAATTGACAGCGCCGTGGCTAACCGCCGTGAACTCGGCCGTACCGACGTTTTAGGTCACTCGGGACGTCGGTGACGTCGAGTTCACGACGGACCGTGGGCGGGGGACGGACCCTCAGCTTCGCGCTGCCATCGACCAGACGCCGGAATGTCAGCACCTGGCGGCTGGGAACCCCACCTCCCAGCCACCGGGCTGACCGCGCAGTGGAACAGGATATGAGCGTCGTCGACGACCTGAGTCGGCTAGCTGGGCTGCGGGAACGCGGAGACGTCTCCGCTGCCGAATACGAGCAGGCCAAACAGCGGGTGCTCGGGGCGCCGCAGCCGGCAGCCGGTGCACTCGACGGTGGCTATTTACTCTATCGCCTGGTCGCGTCGTGGATGAGGCGGCTGGCCATGGCGATGGCGCTGGTCGCCCTGCTGTTCAGGGTGGTCGCGGGCTGGTCCAGGGTACGCTACCTCGAGGTGCACGCGAAGGCGGCGGCGACGAAGGACACGACGATCGTCCGGGGGTTCGGGATCAGGGTCCCCGATCCGCGCCCGTCGATCGACCGCGCCGTCCTGCAAGCTCAGGCCACCGCCTACGGGGGGTTCGCGGCCGTGACGGGCCTGATCGCCGTCGGTGCCTTGGCCGGCGCGCTCGTGGTCCGTCCGCCGCGCCAGTCCCAGCAGGATCGTCGGTCAGGCGGGTTCGCAGAGTGACTGGTGATCCGAGGACGCCCGGTCGATCCGGTGCTGGCCGGCGTAGACGTTCATGGTCTGGCCGCGCAGAAAGCCGATCAGCGTGAGACCGGCCTCCACGGCCAGGTCGACGGCCAGCGAGGACGGCGCGGACACCGCCGCCAGTATCGGGATCCCGGCCATCACCGCCTTCTGCGCCAGCTCGAAGGACGCCCGCCCGGACACCATGAGGACACAACCGATCGCCGGGATGCGCTCGTTCAGCAGGGCCCAGCCGAGGACCTTGTCCACCGCGTTGTGCCGCCCGACGTCCTCGCGGACTACCAGCAGCTCGCCGGTCGCGGTGAACAGCCCGGCAGCGTGCAATCCCCCGGTCGCCTGGAACACCCGCTGCGCCGCGCGCAGCGCGTCGGGCAGGGTGGCCAATGTGGCGGGCGTGACCGTCACCGGGTCACCCGACGGGGGAAACCGTGTCCGCAGCCGCACCGCGTCCAGCGAGGCTTTCCCGCACACCCCACACGACGAAGTCGTATAAAAGTTCCGCTGCGCCGTGACTCCCGGCGCAGGCACCCCCTCCGCCAGCTCCACATCGAGCACGTTGAAGCTGCGCTGCCGCGGCTCCATGTCGGGGGAGTCGCAGAAGCGGGCGGTGTGGATGTGTGAGGGGGTGGTGATGACGGCTTCGGTGAGGAGGAAGCCGTGGGCTAGTTCGACGTCGTGGCCGGGGGTGCGCATGGTGACTGCCAGGGGGCGGCCGTTTACTCGTAGCTCTAGTGGCTCCTCGCCGGCCAGCGCGTCGAGCCGATCTCGTTCGCCGTGTGCGGACAGCGTCAGTACCGGCCGCCGCACTGTGACCCGACCCATGGCGACGGATAGCCCTTCCCCGGCATGTCGAAACCCGGGCTGCGCCGAATTGTCAGGGTGGCGTTCCATACTGCTCGCCGAGCGGTGGACCTGGAAGTGGGAGGACGCGGTGGCACAGCGCAATCGGGAGCAACGGGCTGCCGCGGCGGCACGCCGTCGGGCGCATCGTCGCGCCCATGCTGGATACGGCAGTCCCGGGTCCGACGGCTTGGGCTCCGCCGGCTTCGGGCTCGGCAGCTTCGGGTTCGGCAGCTCTGGGTTCGGGCGGGTCGGAACGGGGACCGCGGGTGCCGGGACGTCGCGGGCGAAGCCGTCGGTGGAGACGATCTCGACGGTGTTGCTCAGCGCAGCGCGAGAGCACGGGGCCGGCGATTCGGAGGCTGGGGCGCGCATCGCGACCTTGGTGGCCGAGCGGTTCGCCGACCAGCCGACCCAGGTCGCAGCGGCGGTTCAGTGCGCGGTGGCGCCGCTGGTCACGGCGGCGTGGGAGCGCGGCTGGGCGCCGGAGGACCTACACCAGGTGGGTCGGCGGCGGCTCGACGCCGTGGCTGTCGGTTATCTCGTCGATGCGATCGCCGAGGAGTCCCAGCGTTACGCCAAGGCCACTGTGGCGCAGCGGTGGACCGAGGACCTGGGACAGATCGGGGCGGTGGTGTGGTGGGAGCCCACCCAGACCGGGGGGCATCTCCTGCAGTGGGTCCGGCGGCACGCCCGCAGCCTGGCGGATGCGCTTACCACCGTGATCCAGGTGCTGGCGATGCTGCTGGCGCTGCCGGTGCTGCCCAGGATCATCGCGCCGCCCGGTTGCGCCGCAGCCAGCGCGGCACCGCGCCGCGGCGTCGACCAGAAGATGCTCGCGCGGGTTCGGGCGCTGCTGGCCAAAGCGGAGTCGACCACCTTCCCCGACGAAGCCGAGGCTCTGTCGGCCAAGGCGCAGGAACTGATGAGCCGGTACTCCCTGGAACGGATCGTGGTAGACAGCGCCAGCAGCCCGGGGTCGGACCCGCATCCGGCGGCGGCCCGCAGACTGTGGCTGGACAACCCCTACGTGGCAGCCAAGGCGCTGCTGGTGGGCGCGGTGGCCGAGGCGAACCGGTGCCGGACGGTGCTGTCGGAAGCGCTGGGGTTCACTACCGTACTCGGCGACGAGGTCGATCTGGAGATCGTCGAGTTGCTCAGCACGTCGCTGCTGGTTCAGGCAACCCGCGCGATGGTGTCCGCGGGCAGCCAGATCTCACGCACCGGGCGGTCCCGGACCCGGTCGTACCGCCAGTCGTTCCTGATCGCCTACGCGACCCGCATCGGCGAGCGGCTGAGCACGGCGCGGGACGTCAGCACTGCCGCGGTGGCGGATTCAGCTCGGCTGCTACCGGTACTGGCCGCTCGGGAACGGGTTGTGGAGGAGCTGCTCGAGTCGATGTTCCCGCGGTCGGCGTCGCGCTCCTACAGCATCGGCAACGCCGCCGGGTGGTACGCCGGCCGTGCCGCCGCCGACCTCGCTGTACTCGACACCCGGCGCGCCGTGGCCTCGGGCGACAGCTGACGTTCAGTTCTCCGGAACCTCGGGTGTCGCGGTCACCAACCCGGGCGCCTCACGGCACTCTCCGGCGGATTTTCATGCTCAATTGCTCCGTCCCCAGCCTTGTTTTCTAGCATTGCGAGAAGTTTTGGAGCACCGAAGAAGGTAATTCCGCATCGTTCATTTTGGCATCCTTTTCTGTGGGCACCCGCGTTAGTGACCATCGATTTGGATCACCTCGCCGTCGATGACCCTGCCGTACGCGATCCAGTGGCACAGATCAGCGTCGGTCCAGGCGGGTCGTCGAGGCTGGTCTTGTGGTCACCGTGCAAGGTCAGCTGGCACGGCTCGGAGGCTGTTATCTAATCGCCGTGCTCACGTTCTCAAGATCGCCAAAAGTGAGCGGTAATCGTGCAGGATCGCACGGCCATCAGCCAGTTTCGGCGATCATGGCTGCTCCTTGGCCTGTCGGCAGGATCCAGTAGCGGGTCCTCCTATAACCCGAAGCCCACAACTGATTCGCACGGGCAACCCCACGCTGATTAGGCAGCAGCGTCCTCGCACCCCCGGGCAAATCACCTGTCTGGCTGACGGTCGGGAGCGGCCTTGTCATCGTGCGGCCAAGTGGTCGACGGCGGCGGATGCGTTATTGCCCAGTTCGGCGCTCCACCGCAGGGCTGCATGCACACACTGCGGGCAATACCGGGGGTCGTCGTCGCACTCGGCAGGACACCGTGCCGGCAGCAGGTCCGACGAGCTGACCAGCTCTCCGCAGACCGTCACATACCCGTTTGTACCGTAGCCCTGCCCTACCGCCCAGTCGGCCACCAGCAGATGAACCGTGTCCCTCACTAATGGCGCGCTCACCCGAGCGACTCCCCGAGCACCTCCCACAGCTCAGTGGCCGCAGCTTCGTCCAAGATAAGCACACACTGGTCGGTCCCGTGCGGATCCAGGACGATAGTCCCGTCGCGTTTGGTCACCACCAGATTGGTGAAGCCCCGGCAGCCACCATGCACCGAGCAAGTGATATGAATCACCCTACGACGCCTCGCCGACTGCGGCGGCGCGCCGGCACCGGGCTGGTGCTCACCAGATCCGGGCTGTCAGTCGTTTCCATCGATCGTCATCTCCGCTCCTGCTGGGAGGTCGTGTCCGAGCGCCCGTCGTAGAGAATTGCAATCGCCCGAATGACGAAGGCCGATGGCTCTCACCCAGGGCCGGGGACGGGGCGTCGACCGCAAGTTCGACAGGCACTCCCGGGAGCGGATGCACAGCCGTACTACAGCCAGGAATCACCCGGCACTGGGTGCTCGCGAATTACTCTTCTGTTGGCTTGGCGCGGCGAAAAGGGCAAAGCGTCCGCACTTCGACTGCAAATCTGCCGCAGGGTGGCCACTGACCTGCAAAGATGTCGCCGCGGTACCCTTAGGTCGGCAAGATAGCTAGGATGCGGCCAGGAGGATGACTCGTTGGGGAAGCAGCACCGCCCTGGCTTAGCTCGCGCCCGCAAGTCGGCCGGCCTCAGCCAGGAGCGGCTGGCTGAGGTGCTGCGAGTGGATCGCTCCACAGTCACCCGTTGGGAATGTGCTGAGACCGGACCGCAGCCCTGGCTTCGGCCGAAGCTCGCTGGTGCGCTCGGCTTACGCCTTCATGAGCTCGATGATGTACTCACTGTCATCGAGATCATCGAGGAATCCGCCGACGACGGACGCCTAGGTTCGGCGCTTACTGGCCGCACCCGGGCCGACCTCGCCACCGTCCGGCAGCTTCGCGACCAGGTACGCCAACTTGGCGAGGCGTACGAAACCATGCCGTCGGCTTCGTTACTGGCACGGGCTGGCCAAATTCATGCGGCGTTGACTCTATTACTGGCCGATGCTTCAGGTGATCGGATTATTCACGCGCTGCACACTGCGCTTGCTACCTCAGCCACGCTCATGAGCCAGCTCATCTGGGATGCGTCTGGTCGGCGCGATGGCACCAGCACGCTCAACTACTGTGATCAAGCCATTGCTGCTGCGAATGAAACCGGCGATGCCGTGGTAGCTGCCCATGCTGAACTTCGCAAGTGTTACGTCGCCCTTTACGGCCTGCATGGCGTCCGTAACCCGAGTCTTGGTCAAGTCTCGGCTGAGTCTGCTGTCGCCACAGGCAAAAGCGCTAGCCACGCCCTGACCGGCCTGGCTCTACTACATGTGGCCGAAGCCTTAGCGATGCAGGGTGAATACCGTCAGACAGAACAAGCCCTTGATCAAGCCGAGCACCACTTTATCCATACGACACCTGATGACGTCGGCGCAGAATTTTTTGCACCCAGCCAGTTCGGTCGCCTCAGCGGTTCGTGTTACCTGTCTCTCAACAATCCCGAGCGGGCACAAGCCATCTTAGAGGAGACGGCAGCTTCCTTGCCGGACAGACCCAAGACCCGATCCATAGTGCTGGGTAACTTGGCGCTCAGCTTCATCCGCCAACGTCAGCTCGATGCCGCTACCGGCACGCTCATGGAAGCTATCGACCTCATCGAAGACACCAGAGGTGGCGGAGGTATGAGCGTGGTCTACAGTGCCGGTCGAGAGCTGTATCCATGGCGGGCCGAGCCAGCCGTGCAAGAAGTCTATGATCGCCTACTGGCGCTTATGGCGAAGAACTGACGGGTGGAGACGCTATGTCGAGCGAAGACGTTATCCGCAAGGAAGTCATCCGTCAGCGTATCTGGACTCAGCTCGAAGAATCCGGTGCTTCACCAGGTGGGGCACATGGTCGGATCCCGGACTTCGTGGGCAGTGACCAGGCGGCTGATCTCCTGGCTACCCTCACCGAGTGGCAACAGGCCACAACCATAAAAGCTAATCCCGATCATGCCCAGCGGCCGGTCCGGGAACATGCTCTGCGAGAGAACAAGTTGCTTTTTATGGCGGTGCCTAAGCTGGCTACGATCAAGCCGTTCTACCGACTCGATCCCAAAGAACTTGGCGACAAGCCGGAACGAGCGGCCGACCGGTACGTAGCCGCCGAGTCTGCTCCCACAATGGCTGTCGAGGAGTTATCTCCTATTGACTTTATTGTCTGCGGCAGCGTGGCGGTGAATCATGAGGGAGTACGTATTGGCAAGGGCGCAGGCTACTCGGATATTGAGGTAGCGCTGCTAGCGGAAGCCGGCTTGATAGGTGATTGGACCGTTATCGCGACCACCGTTCACGCGCTGCAAGTGGTCGATGAGCCGCTACCGGCGACCACGCATGATTTTAGCGTAGACTTGATTGTTACGCCCGAAGACATTATCCGATGCGGCCGGCCGCGACGGTCTCACGGCATAGAGTGGGAGTATCTGAGCCCGGAGAAAGTAGCGGAAATTCCGCTACTGAGAACACGGTCGAGCACGCGGCGTAGTGGATAGTGGCTGAGGCGTACGCGCTGCTGGACAGGTCGCCTAAAAACTCGCTACATTGACCTCGCTTCCTTGACCACAAAACGCTACGAGTTGGCCGCTGCCAACTCGTCGCGACGAAGTGCCCGAGCAGTACCAGCGGGTGAACAAGTGGGCGCGGGCCCAACTCCCCGCGCCAACACCATCTCGCTACTGTACGACCTTGGTCCTGGCTGGCATTCGGAAACGTTCTGCGCCATGAGTTTATTTTCGAACCCGGGGACAGAACCCCACGATGACGAGCTTCTGCGATGTCCCGATGTCCTCGCGTCCGACAAACACACATGAGACGGAACGCGGGTGGGGATCGGCGTGTCTATTGGCTGATCTCACGTACGACTTGCGAACTCCATGGGCACCAATAGCAGCCGGGAAGAAATGCCCCGCAGGCTTCGTCTAAATGGTCCTCGACGTAGCTAATATTGGCGTCGCACACCTCAATCGCCATAGCAAAGAAGCTAATGCTGACGGGGTCCAGGTGATAGCTCCAGTCCGGATTGTAAGGCTTCGGCCTCTTGATGATTCTGCCCATCACGTGAACTTCTTCGTTTTCTTCGCCTGATATAATTCTTCGGGCGTGGGCAATCTTTTTCTCGTCGGTAAGTTCGAAGATGAACTCCGTATTCGAGTAATCCTTGAATGCGAAATACGCCGCCATGTTGAAAACCCCGTCTCATTTTGGTCGCTGATCACAATCCCGGCCGTCTAGCCGACGACCTCTGTCGGGAAAGCTGACTAATTCGGCGCGGTGCGGAAATCTACCCTCACGAACCGCGCGTATTCTTCATAGGAAATCTTATTGTCTCCGTCCGAGTCGGCCATCTGAACTATCGCGGCAATGTTGTCATCGCTGATCTTGGGATTGTTCTTGACCGACGCCCTCAGGAGCTCACTAGCCGTGATATATCCATCACCATCTACGTCTATCTCGTCGAAGTCTTGCCTGGTCTTATCGCTGGCGCTCATAAGATATCCCCATTTCGCTGACGGGCGTGGAACGACTCCACCTCCTCGTGAAGCGGAGTCCATCAAAATCCGGGCGGATTCATGCGACTGGAAGATGCCACACCTAACGGCACATGCTTCCGGTCGTATGCTCGGTGGCTTCCTAAGGATACCAATCGGTCGGTCTGCAAAGCAAGGATTTCTGGCAAGGTTGCACATCTAAGTACCCAACAAAGCATTGCCGGGCACACAGCATCGATGGTAGGGGTCAGTACATTGTGATAGCGATTCGCGACCAAATCTTCACGGCTGGGCGCTTACCCACATGATGTGGTCGGTTTGTACGTGCTCATCGCAGACGACGCTCACATCCTCGCTAAGCACCTCCCTACACCGTGACCAGCTCGGCGTTCTGGACACGCCGAGGAGTTCACGGGGAGGCGTTGAACCGGTCTAAAAGGATTTCGAATGCGCTGGGCTCGACTCGGAAAGTACCGCTGAAGGGATGGTTGAGCACGGTCACCAGGTAGAGGGAGGCGGCGATCACAGCGCCTTGGATGCCAACCGCGATGAGGAGCCGTCCAGTCGTATGCGGTTTGGTGAGTAGTGGAAAGAGGGCGACGAGGACCGCCCCGACGAGCAGGGTGTCCCACATGAAATCCGGAATGCCCGCGTTGACAAGATCGACGCGGGTGCGCCGGGAGTCATAGATGTCTTGCACCTTGTCGATCGCCTTATTTTGAATCTTTTGTTCGAGGTCATTCACCGGTTTGAGAGCAAAGATATCGTTGCGTAATTTACTCAGGGCCGTCCAGGCGGGTTCGCTTGCCTCCTGGTGTTGCATCAGGGGCCAGTCCTGGTTGATGACCAGCACGGTGTAACTCTTGCTGTCGCTTTTCCAGAGTGATTGAGTGGGTTCTGATATACCTCGGGCGAGGCTGTGGACGGCGCCGATGGCGTTTGCTTCGGTCTGCGCATCTGAGCTGGCTTTGTCATAGTCTGACAGGACAGTGGCGATCAGGAAGGCGAGCAGGATCGAAAATAGGAGTCCAAGTAAGACATTGACCGACTCGATGGCGAAGCTTTCGGACTCTTCCACATCACCCTTGCGCCAACGGCCTGGCAGCACTCGGCCGACCACCGCGTACACCGCGACGCTGGCGAGCGCGGCACCCAGTACGACGATGACTACCAGCGAGTCCATGTGTGCACTTCCCTAGGTTTTGAAAAGCCGGGCTGTTCTCCAGGGGTGAACTCTCCCTAGCTGGGTTCTTGCGGTGCGGGCGTCGTGGGCTGGTGCCAGAGGGAGCGGGGTCCAGACCGGCGCGTCGCCGCCGACGGGCACGCTGCCGACCATGACCTGGCGGGATGCCCGGCGCCGCTGTGTTGTCAAGGCGGGCCGGGTCAATGCAGGCATGCCTGGTTGCACGGGTGTCATCTCATCTCCTTGGCAGGGACCTTCCCGCGGTGCGTGCTGGCGAGCCGTTTGAGAGACCAGCGCCGGGTCCAGCGGCGCGATCCAGCGCGGGTCGATCACGGTGACCGGCACGCCGTGGATGGCGAGCTCTTCGGCGGCGGCTAGGCAGGGCTGCGCCATCGGCCCGACGGCGATCAACAAGCCCACGGCAGCGGGGTCGTCTCGGAGAATGTCGCACTGCCCGAACCTGCCGATCGCGGGGATGTCCGGACCTACGGTGGCCTCCGGGTAGCGGATCACGGTGGGTCCATCGGCGACGTCGACCGCCTCGCGGGACACCGTGTCAATCAGGAACGCCCGGATCTCCTGCGCCAGGGCGCTCAGCGTCGCAACTGGCAACCTCTTGAGATCAGCCGGACCGGTGATACGGCTCAGCAGGGTCATGATCGTCGCACCGCAAGGGGCACGGTGAACTGGATATCCTCACGGGTGGTTTCGCGTTCGACCACGGTGATCCGGTCACCGCTTGCCGAGCCGGCAATCTTGCTCAGTTCGGCCAGGGTGGCGATGACGGCGTCGACCAGCTGGGGTGGAGCCGAGGCGCCGGCGGTCAACCCGACCACGCCGACGCCGTCCAGCCATTCCGGGCGGACGTCGCTGGCGTCGTCGATGAGATAGCTGGGCGTGCCGTGACGGTGCGCGAGCTCCACCAGCCGCACGGAGTTCG
>JAICSB010000700.1 GCA_025937115.1 Pseudonocardiaceae bacterium
GGTGCTCGGCAAACGCCACGCTGAGCCCATGCCAGACCCGCTGATGGGCGCCGAGGACTTCTCCTACGTGCTGGCGACGGTTCCCGGCGCGATGGCGTTCCTCGGTGCCTGCCCGCCGGGTCATGAGCCGGACGCGGCCCCAGCGAACCATTCCAACCGGGCGGTATTCGACGAGGCTGCGATGGTGCATGGGGTCGCGCTCTACGCCGGCTTCGCACTGGAGACGCTGAGTTCATGAGTGATCGCACGCTGTGTGTCATCGGGTTGGGCCTGATCGGCGGGTCGCTGCTGCGCGCAGCTGACGCTGCCGGGTGGAAGGTCCGGGGAATGGCGAGGTCTGCTGCTGTCGTCGCCGCGGTCCGGGACGCTGGCTTCGATGCCACCTCCTCGATCGAGGACGCACTGGCCGACGATGACGCGCTGGTGGTGCTCGCGGTACCGCTGCCCGCGGTGGTCGACGTGCTGCCGATGGTGGCCCGGCACGCCCCGTACTGCCGCCTGACCGACGTGGTGAGCGTCAAACAACCAGTCGCAGCGGCGGTGGCCCGGCACACCCCGGCGGCCCGCTACGTCGGCGGGCACCCGATGGCGGGGGCGTCGGCCTCGGGCTGGGCAGCCGGATCGGCGACGCTGTTCACCGGGGCTCCCTGGGTGGTGGGTAGCGACGACGGCGCCGACCCGGTGGTGTGGGCCCAGGTCGCCGGGTTGGCGCTGGAGTGCGGGGCGCACGTGGTGCCGGCCGGCGCCGCGGACCACGACGCGGCAGTGGCCCGAGTCTCGCACCTGCCGCATCTGCTGGCCGCGGTGCTCGCCTCGGTCGGCTCCGATGGCGGAGCGCTGGCGATGGCGCTGGCCGCGGGTTCGTTCACCGATGGCACCCGGGTGGCCGGGTCGCGACCCGAACAGGTCCGGGCGATGTGTGAGGGCAACCGCGACGCGCTGCTGGCGGCGGTGGATGACGCGCTGGGCCGGTTGGGCGCGGCCCGCGGCTCACTGGCCTCCACCGGCGGGTTGGCGGCCACCATCCAGGCTGGCCACCTAGCCCGCCAGACCTTCGACACAACCCGTGACGCGCCACGCGACGACACCGTCCACATCGACACTGTGCACGTCGAGCTGGGCGCTCCCAGCGCTCTAACCCAGCTACGCGACCTCGGTCGGCTGGGCGGCCGCGTGGTTGGCCTCGGGGGCACCCGCTGCCAGGTCGAGCTCACGACGTGATCACGGTTTGGGTGACTCAGACGACAGAACATGTCGCCCACGACACATAAACCGTGATCTATCCATCGACAGCGCGCTAACCTGACCACGTCGACGATCTGGAGCGAGTACTGGCTGCGCTGGCCGCCGACCCGCACAACGCGATCGTGCAGCTGGTACCGAGGATCAGTGCGCAAGCGGGGCCGCTGAGCGGGATGCCGGTGGGGGTGAAGGACCTGATCGACGTGGCTGGGGTCCCCACCCGGTGCGGCAGTGCGGTGTTGGCAGATGCTGCCCCGGCACGGCACGACGCCGCCGTGGTGGCTCGGTTGCGCGCGGCCGGCGCTGTGGTGGTCGCCAAGACCCATACCCACGAGTTCGCCTACGGCCCCACTGGGGACGTCGCCGTTGAGGGCCCGTGCCGGAACCCGCATGATCCGCGAAAGATCACCGGTGGTTCCTCCAGCGGGTCAGCGGCGGCGGTGGCCGCCGGACTGGTACCGCTGGCGGTGGGCACCGATACCGGCTGCTCGACGCGCACCCCTGCCGCACTGTGCGGGGTGGTCGGGCTCAAGCCGGCGCGCGGCGCACTACCCACCACCGGGGTGTTCCCGCTGTCGGAAACCCTCGACCACATCGGGCTGCTCGGCGCAAACATCGAGACAGTCGCGGTGGCCTTCAGCGCGCTGACCGGACGCCGGATCGACCCGTCGGCGCCGATCGCGGGCACTGTGGTCGGTCGCCCGACCGA
>JAICSB010000223.1 GCA_025937115.1 Pseudonocardiaceae bacterium
ATAGCCGATCCGCCTGCGCAGCTGGTCGCCGTTGACGTCGGTGACGTCCTCGCCGGCGAGCAGGATCCGCCCGGTGGTCGGCTCGATGAGCCGGTTCATCATTTTCAGGATGGTCGTCTTGCCGCACCCGGACGGCCCGATCAGCGTCACGATGGCGCCCTCGGGAACCTGGAGGTTCAGCTCGGCCACGGCCGGCTTCGACTGCTTGGGGTAGGTCTTGCTGACGCCTTCCAGGGCGATCATCGGACGATGCACGGGCCGATGGGTCGAGTCGATCGGAGACTGCACGGTCTCAGACACGGATCCCCCTGGGGGTGGTCAACCGCCGGACGACAACGAACACGATCTCGTAGCCGGCCGCCACCACGAGGCATCCCAGCGTGCCGGTGATGACCTCGTTGAACGAGTTGACGGCGCCGAGCCTGGCCAAGCCGTCCTGCAACGGCTTGCCGAAACCGGGGCCATTGATGATGGCCGCCACCACCGCGATCGAGATCACGATCAGCACCGCGACCCGGATCCCGGATATGATCACCGGCCAGGCCAGCGGTAGCTGCACCCGCAGCATCCGGCGTACCGGGCCCATCCCGACGCCGCGAGCGGCCTCCAGCACAGCCGGGTCCACCGAGGACAGTCCGGCCAGGGTGTTGCGCAGTACCGGGTAGATCGCATACAGGGTCAGCGCGACGATGCTCGGGGTGACCCCGAGCCCCAGCAGCGGCTGCAGGATGCCGAACAGCGCCAGCGACGGGATGGTCAGCGCGGCGGACGCGAGCAGCAGCGACGTCTCCCGGCTGCCCACCCGCAGGCTGCGCCGCCACGACGGCGGGGTGAGCTGGTTGGTGTGCAGCACCAGAGCCAGCACCAGCGAGATCACACTGGCCAACCCCACCGAGTAGCCCACCAGCAGGAAGTGCTGCTGGGCGTAGAAGATCAGTTCAGTGGAGTTCTCCGACAGGTACCGCAGGTAGGAGCCCATGTCGTGAGGTTAAACGTCGGGTTGAGCTATACCCAACGTATGCGCAAAAACGACAGTTAACAGTGTGCGTAACAGTTAACCGCATGGTCGGCGGTCTCGTGCTGCACACCGGTCCGCACGCCTTCCCCGTCGATGATCGGATCCGCGCCGCGCCGATCAGCTCGCTGTGGTCATCGCTGGGGTAGCACCGGGGTAGTGGTACCGGGGACTCCGATCAGCGCGTCAAGGCCGGCTAGCGCTCGACCGATGCGGTGCCGCAGCTCGCGGCGGCTGATCCAGCCCTGGGCGCGGTAGCGGTGGTCCTGGGCGAGCATCACTAGGACCGCGAGCGCCTCAGCGAGCTCCTCGCGCCGGTGCATCGGCAACTGGCCGATGAAATCCAGTTGCGCGTTGACCAAGCCGTCCAAGTAGTCGGCTTCCCGCGCTACGGCGTGACGCCGCCTTGCCACCATATGCACCGCCTCTGTTGGTCCAGTCGCAGTAACCATCGCCAGCCCAACCGCCGCCGTTACCCCGGGATTGGCGGGACCGATGATCAGGACCCTTTGGTGATGAAACCCTTCTGCGCGAGCCAGTCGCGGGCGACCTCGCGTTGCGACTTGCCCTGCGCGGACTTCTGCCGGTTCAGCTCGGCCATCACCTCATTGGTCAGGGCCGCGGAGATCGGGGCGAACACCTTGGCGATGTTCGGCTCCCGGTCGTAGACGTCCTTGCGGATGCTGATCGCCGCGTTGTAGAGCGGGTGGTAGAGCTTGTCGTCGGCCAGCACCGTCAGCCCGAGCTGCGGGATGCGGCCGTCGGTGGTGAACACCTCCCCGACCAGGCACTCCTTCTGGTCGGCAGTGGCCTGGTAAATCGCACCGGTCTGGAGCACCCGCAGCCGATCCGGTGGGACCTGGAAGTTGTACTTCCCCTGTAGGCCGACGAGCCCGTCGTCCCGATTCTGGTATTCGGTCTCGATGCAGAGGTTGCCCGGCTTGCCGGAGCGGATGTAGGCAGCCATGTCCGACAGCGTTCGCAGTCCAAGCTGTTGAGCACGCTCCTTCTTCACCGCGAAGGCGTAGGTGTTGTTGAACGGCGTCGGTTGCAGCCAGACGATCTTGTTCTCGGCAAGGTCCCGTTGCTTGACCGCCTCGTACTGCGCGTTGCTGTCCTGGATCGGTTTCTGTTTCAGGAAGGAAACCCATGCGGTACCGGTGTACTCCCAGTACATACCGATGTCGCCGCTGAGAAGCGCCTGGCGGGTCGCGTCTGTGCCACCGACATTGCACCGGTCGGTGACCTTGGCGTTGACCGACTCCAGGGCGGCGACGGCGACCTCGCACAGCACCAGCTGCTCGTCGAAATCCTTACCGCCCACAGCGTAGGACTGGCCTTGAAGGTTGACCTGCTGGGCGAGGCTGCCGCTTTGCGCGGACGGGCCGCTGCTGCTCAGCCCGCCACACCCGGCGACCAAGGCGGCGAGGGTCACCAGTGCGGCCATCGCGCCAGTGGACCGCCGGCGACCGAACAGAGACATCGATCCCATTTGGTTCCTTCGGTTCAGCGGTGACGGAGGCGGGCGGTGGTGAGCAGGGTGGGGTCTACTCGGCGGCGGCCTTGGGTGAACTGGGTCCGGGCGAAGGGGACCATGAGCAGTGGCTGGCCATCGCCGACGAGGTCGCAGTAAACCGGGAGGAAGTTGCGATGGTCCAGGCTCACCAAGAACTCA
Organism: Pseudonocardiaceae bacterium; assembly: GCA_025937115.1. The sequence goes on from JAICSB010000223.1 coordinate 2,691, forward strand.
GCGCACAGCAGCCCCCGGCCGTCCAGACATCCAGTTCCGTGCCAGGGCAACAGGGTGGAGCCACCGAGGTAGGAGAAACCACTGCAACCTGGCCGGGAGGCCACCGTGGCGAGCCGGACATGCGGTGGAAAGCGCCGGGCGACTCCGACGGCGGCATCGGCCAGCGAGGCTGCAAGGAAGTTCACGGTGTCCTGCCACGCACAGCCAAGCACCTCGCGCCGAGCCGAGACGACCTCCGGCGACAGCTCGGGCGCACAAAAGCCGTCAGGCCAGGCGAGTACCTCACAGGCCCACCGACGCGGTTCGACACCGGCCCGGGCGGGCACCGGCACCGAGTAGACCAGCGAGAACAAGATGTCGCGGAACGACGGGACGTTGGACAGCAGCGCGTGCGGCAGTTCCTCTACGAGTCGTTGGTCGATCCCGGTGGCGCTGTCCAGCGAACGCGGGTTGCCGGCCAGCACGGTGATCAGTTCGCGGAACCGGCGACGGTACTGCTCGCGCCGAGCCCAGCCGCGCGCACCGAGCAGCCGGGCGACGAAGCAGGACTGGTCGCAGAACCGCGCGGCATCCTCGAGCCCGAGCAGCTGGGCATAACGTCGCAGCTGCCGTCGGTAGCGTCGCATCTCCGACCAACCGCGCGGCCGCGAGTACCCACCGTCGTTGAGTACCACCACCCGCAGGCCGGGTGGATACACCGCCGCGAAGGCATCGTGGAGCTCCTTGAGGCGTAGCAGCGCACCAAGCTCGGCCAGGTCAGGCCAGGGGCCGGCAGCTTTGAGTCCGTTGTCGTGCTGCTTGAACGGGAAACCGATGGTCACGATGGTGATCGGCTGCCGGGCTTGGACGAACGGAAGCATCTGTGCCACCGCGGTGTCCAGCGGAAAACACGAGCGTGAACCCTTGAGAAACCGGGACCGGGTCAGGATCCGGTGCAGCGCCGCGACCACGTCGTGTGGGTTCTTCGGCGGCCAGCTGCGCGAATGGGGACCAGCCGTCCCACCTGTCCAGGCCGTGGCGTACCCGATCGCGTTCTCTGCGAGACGGGCCGACGCGGCGTCCGAACCGGCCCGCAAGGTGCTCAGCAGGGTGGCGAGCTCGTCGGCGTCCAGCCGAACGGGCCACTGGTCCGCCCAGCTGGACGTGCGCAGCAGATGCAGCGGGAGCGCGCGCAGCGACCGCGCATGCGAGATCGTGAGCGCGGGGCCATTGGTGAGCGCCAGGGCGGTGGGTGTTGGACCGTTGGTGAGTGCCAGATCACCAGAATGACACAGTCGGTTACTCACGGTGCGGGACGGGACCAGCGCTCCCGCCACCGATGGGGGGGCCGGCGACACAGGAATCGACAGTAGACGCCCTGGTAGATCAACACACTCTTTCAGCGCCGGACGGTCCGCCATCGGTCGGACAGTCGGCCGGCCCGCAGGCTGGCCATCCGGCGGTCGAACTCCGCCAGCACGGCTGGGGAAGACGTAGCTCGGGGAAATACTCCGGCGATCAGCTTGAGATCGCGAATACCGTGCATTATCTCGAAGCCGTCCCAGTCCCGCACATCGAACCCGTAGGTTTTGATGAAGTCGCGCTGGTGCGCGGCGGGCTTGCCCAACCGCACCCGGCTCACCGCGACTGGGGTCAGATCCCACTCCGGCGGGCCGACTGCGCACGAGTCGAAGTCGCACAGCACCGGGCGGTCTGGCCCGGGAATGATGTTGCCCACATGCGCGTCGCCGTGCACAACCGCAGGAGGCAGGGCGAACCGTACTTCGGCGACAGCGGCGGCCAGCTCAGCGCTGCGGCACAGCAGGAAGTCGCGGTCAGCGGCGGCCATCGCGGTGGTGTGCCGCACTCGATTGTCGAAATCGGTGAGTGGATCCCAGGACGGCAACGCCCGGCAGGGCAACGGCACCGCGTGCACCGCCCGCAACAGATTCGCCAGATCCGCGCCGCCCGGCGCTGGACCGACCGGCGGCACCGACTGCCACACGGTGGCAACGTGTTCACCGACCCGCACCGGCTGGCGGACACCGGGTAGCAAACGGATCGCGGGCACGTCATGCTCGGCGAACACGGTTGCTGCGGCCACCACCAGGTTGGCGCGCTGTACGTAGGACGGCAAGGTGACCAATCTGACCACGACCGGGTCGCGGGCCAGCTGGAACACCGCGTTGTTGACATTGCGCAGCAGTCGCGCCCCGACCGGATCCAGGCCGAGCTGACCGCACACCGCGCGTAGCGCGATGGTGAGCCGCTCGTCACAGCGGACCCTGGTCAGCACCGTCCCGGGGGGCTTCATCACAAGCTTCGTCGTTGCCGGATCAGGTGCGCAAGGTCACGGGAGTCCGGGTTGGTGGACCGTCGGGCCGCTTCGATCTCCAACGGCTGGAGCCGATCGGTGACCCGCTTCGACTTCACCGCTGACGCCGCCACCAGGGCTCTGCGACCGACCTGGATACCGTGGTCGACATCGCCTTGACGTAGGTAGCTGGTGGCCAGCATGGTGAGGCTGAACGCCTGGCTGCGACCCATCGAGTCGTCGTAGCGGGCCAGGGCCTGACCGAACGCGGGGATGGCGACAGCCGCATGACGCGGATCGTAAGCGGCAAGTTCGTTGTAGACCGTCCCGATCATCGCGTACATATCGGTGTCGTTGTAGAACCTGGCCCAGTCGGGTGTGTCGTTCGGATTCGCCCTGGCCAGCTCGTCGCGGGATCGGCCGAGCAGCTTCTTGGCCTGCACGTCGTCGCCCATCATCGCGTACGCCCAGGCCTCGTTGCCGCACAGCACCGCGACGGCCAGCTCCGAGCCGGAATCCTGCGCGGCGATCTGGCCCAGCTGGAACCACTTCAGCGCGTCGTTGGCATCTCCGTGGTGGAGATAGACCCGACCGATCCGGTACATGATGTTCGACATCAGGCTCGAGTCGCCGGACTGCTTGGCGAATTCCAGAGCGGTGGCGAAGTGGTTGCGCGAGGAGTCCAGCAGCCCCACGTCGAAAGTCGTCCAGCCAGCCAGATTCTGCAGGTCGGCCAGCGCCCGGAACAGTTGCAGGCGCACCGCTTCGGTACCCGATGAGCCCAGCAGACGCTGTGCCCACGACAGCTGGGCGACGACCGCGTCCCGACACGCGCCGCCGCCGAACTGGTAATCCAGAGCCCGCATGGCTCTGGTGGCTGCCTCAACCTGCTTGACGTCCGCCATGCCGATGTTGCTCGGCGCCGGCGTCTGGGCAGGGCTGGGCAGCCATTGCCCGCGGTCGGCC
>JAICSB010000210.1 GCA_025937115.1 Pseudonocardiaceae bacterium
AGATCCGGGCCGCGGGCGTCAGCGCCGGTGCCGATCTCGGCATGCTCGACGAAGTATGGTTCCACGGCCTGGCGCCAGGACTGCGCGTCCCATCCGGCGTCCGCGTCGAGCTCCCCGAGCTCCTCCCACCGCTGGCGAGCAGCCAGCTCCACCCGGCGGAACAGCGCATTGCGAACCAGCACCCGGAAGGCCCGCACATTGGCTGTCACCGGCGGAGGTCGCTGATCTATGGATGCCGGTACCGCGTCCTGCGCCTGCGGGTCTCGCAGTTTCTCCCATTCGTCCAGCAGGCTGGAGTCGACCTGGCGGACCAGTTCGCCGAGCCACTCCTCCAGGTCACGAAGCTCGTCGGTCTTGGCGTCCGCAGGCACCGTGCGGCGCAGCGCCTGGTAGGCGTTGGCGAGGTAGCGCAGTACCAGCCCCTCAGAACGAGCCAGGCCGTAGAAGCCGACGTACTCGGTGAAGGTCATCGCCCGCTCGGCGAGATCCCGGGCCACTGACTTGGGGGACAGCCGGTGGTCGGCCACCCACGGGTGACCTGCCCGGTAGATCTCGAACGCGGCGTCGAGCAGCTCAGCCAGCGGCATCGGGTAGCTGACGTCTTCCAGCAGCCGCATCCGCTCCTCGTACTCGATGCCCTCGGCTTTCATCGCCGTCACAGCCTCACCCTTGGCCTTGGACAGCTGCGCGCTCAATACCTGCCGCGGATCATCGAGGGTGGCCTCGAGCACCGACAGCACGTCTAGCGGGTAGTCAACCGACTCCCGGTCGAGCAGCTCGATCGCGGCCAGCGCGAACGGGGACAGCGCCTGGTTCAGCGCGAAGTCGAGTTGCAGGTCCCCGGTGAGCTGCACGGTGCGGCCCTGGGCGTCCGGGACCGCCAGCCGCTCCACGACGCCTGCGGCCAGCAACGCTCGGTAGATCGCGATGGCCTGACGGATGTGCCGGCGCTGCGCGGGGCGTTCCTCGTGGTTGTCGGTAAGCAGGTGGCGCATCGCCGCGAACGCGTCACCGGGCCGGTTGGCGACGTTGAGCAGCATGGCGTGACTCACCGCGAAACTGGATGTCAACGGTTCTGGTTCGGCTGCGACCAGCCGGTCGAAGGTGCGATCGCTCCAGGACACCGATCCCTCGGCAGGTTTCTTGTGGACCACCCGGCGGCGCTTGCGGGGATCGTCTCCGGCCTTGGCCACGGCCTTGGTGTTCTGCACCACGTGTTCCGGGGCCTGCACGACGACGTCGCCCGCGGTGTCGTAGCCGGCCCGGCCGGCTCGCCCCGTGATCTGGTGGAACTCCCGGGCGGTGAGGTGGCGGGTGCGGGTGCCGTCGTACTTGCCCAGTGCGGTGAGCAACACCGTGCGGATCGGCACGTTGATCCCGACGCCGAGGGTGTCGGTACCACAAATGATCTTCAGCAGGCCGGCCTGGGCGAGCCGCTCGACGAGCCGGCGATACCGCGGCAGCATCCCGGCGTGATGCACCCCGATCCCATGACGCACCAGCCGGGACAGGGTCCGTCCGAAACCAGCCGTGAACCGGAAGCCACCGATCAGGTCGGCGATGGCGTCCTTTTCTGCCCGAGTGCAGACGTTGATACTGGTCAGCGCCTGCGCCTGCTCGGCGGCCGACGCCTGAGTGAAGTGCACCACGTAGACCGGCGCCGCCTTGATGGCCAGCAGTTCTTCCAGCGTCTCGTGCAGCGGTGTCGTCACGTACCGGAAGTGCAGCGGAACCGGTCGCTGCGCGGAGTGGACCACCGCGGTGGGGCGGCCGGTACGCCGGGTCAAGTCCGGTTGAAAGCGGCTGACGTCTCCCAGTGTCGCGGACATCAGCAGGAACTGCGCCTTCGGGAGCTCGAGCAGCGGCACCTGCCACGCCCAGCCCCGGTCCGGGTCGGCGTAGTAGTGGAACTCGTCCATCACGACCAGGCCCACATCGGTATCCGCTCCGCTGCGCAGCGCCATGTTGGCCAGCACTTCAGCGGTGCAGCAGATGATGGGGGCATCGGCGTTGACGCTGGAGTCACCGGTCAGCATCCCAACCTGATCAGCACCGAAAACGTCGCATGCGGCGAAGAACTTCTCCGACACCAGTGCCTTGATCGGCGCGGTGTAGACGCTGCGCCTGTGCTGCGCTAGTGCGGTCGCGTGCGCGCCGGTCGCGACCAGACTCTTACCGGACCCGGTCGGCGTGGCCAGGATCACATTCGAGCCCGACACGATCTCTATCAGCGCCTCCTCCTGGGCCGGGTACAGCACCAGGCCCTGGTCTGAGACCCAGGCCACAAAGGCGTCGAAGAGCTCGTCGGGCCCGGTAGCGCCGGGTAGCGTCGCGGTGAGCGTCATGGTGACCACGATCGTGCCCCCGGGCCGTCATCCGAGGCGAAGCGGGGCCGACCAGGGCGAAGGGGACAGCTCGGTGGGACGTGCCGACCGGGCTCCGGCGGGATAATCTGGTCCCCGGTCGGGGATGCTGCGTGCCGTGCGCAAGCTCGGTGCAAAGGGGGGTGACCGCATATCGACATGGGTGAGCTGATCGCCGGTCACTACCGGGTGCTCGATCGAATCGGCGTTGGCGGCATGGGCATCGTCTGGCGGGCCATGGACTTGCGGCTGCAGCGGCTGGTGGCGGTGAAACAGCTGCTGGTGCAGCCGAACCTGAGCCCTCGGGGGAGCGACGAAGCCCGTGCCCGGGCGCTGCGCGAGGCGCGCATCGCCGCACGCCTGCATCACCCGAACGCCATCGTCGTCTATGACGTGGCCGAGCACGAGGGTGAGCCCTGCCTGGTGATGGAGTACCTGCCGTCGCGCAGCCTCGCGGCGGTGCTGGCTGAGCGTGGCTGCCTCCCAGTTCCGGAAGTCGCCTCGATCGGCAGGCAGATCGCCTCGGCGTTGGCCGCCGCGCACGCCGCCCAGATCGTGCACCGCGACGTCAAGCCCGGGAATATCTTGATCACCGACGATGGCACCGCAAAGATCACCGACTTCGGCGTCTCGCGCGCCGCGGGTGATGTCACCGTCACCCAGACCGGGATGATGGCCGGTACCCCGGCCTACCTTGCACCGGAAGTGGCTCGCGGGCAGGTCCCGACGCCGGCGTCGGATGTCTTCTCCCTCGGCGCCACGCTCTACGCCTCAGTGGAGGGGTGCGGTCCGTTCGGCGACACCGACAACCCGCTCGCGCTGCTGCACGCGGTGGCGGGCGGCCAGGTGCGACCTCCCTGGCAGGCAGGCGCGCTATCAGCGGTGCTGATGAGGCTGCTGGCGACGGACCCGACGCAGCGTCCCGACATGCACCGCGCGAGCGAGCAACTCGCCGCAGTACGGACAACCCGCCCGGGTTCCACGTCAGGTGCCGCGCAGCAGCCGACCCGAGTGACCAGAATCGAGCGCGTGGACCCGACGCCGACCATGGAGTCCGTCCCGCTGGTCGATTCCGCACCGCAGGCGGCATCGTGGCTACCCGGTAGGTCCGCCGACAGTCCCCGTACCAGCCGCAGGCAGCGACGACTCAGAGTTGGCTTGCTCACCGGAGCTGTCCTGGCGGTGCTGGTGTTCACCGGAGTCGAAGCGCTGCTGTCCGGAGGCTCAGCCGGGCAACAGGGGGCCAACGCCGTCGGGCAGCCGGCTGCGCCGGCGGCAACGCCGACCCGCGTCCTTCCCCCGCCGCCACAGGTACAGCGGGTGGACCACGCCCAGCCGATCGGATGGAGCGACGCCGGCCAACTTGTGATCGATTACTACAACGGGATGAACGACGTGTCGACGGCCTGGCAGCGGCTGTCACCCACCGCGCAGGCTGCCTTCGCCAGCGAGTCGGACTTTCGGTCGTACTGGAGTCAGTACTCCTCGGTGAGCGCCCGCAACGCCTTCGGGGTCACGGATAATTCCGACGGTTCGGTGCGCGTGCCCGTTGAGGTCACCTACAACGACGGCGCAAACGCCCAGGTGGTGAAGCGTGCGTTGCGGGTCACCCGGCTTAATGGCCAGCTACTCATCGATTCGGATCCGCGGTGATGCCGTCGGTTATGACCGGGCGGGTTACGATCGGGTGCCGGCAGACATAGGTCATGGCTGGCGGCAGGTGCCGCCAGAGCGTGCGGGTGGGCAGCACCTCGCCGAAGGTGCGCTCCAGCTCGCTGCGAAACCTGCGCGCAGCGGCTGTCCAGTAGCCCACGCTGTAAGCGGCGGCGGTGAACACCCCGTCGGGCTGCAGCGCAGCGGCAAAGATCGTCAAGAACTCGCGCTGTTGCCGCGGTCCGAACAGGGTCCACGGCAGCACCGAGACGATCACATCGGCGCGGTCCACGCCGTGGTCGGCGAGGATGGCCGGAAGCGTGGCAGCATCCGCGGTGACCACTCGCACCCCGAGCTGGCGGGACCGCAACCGGTCGGCCAGCCCGGGGTCCTTCTCGACCGCGATCACCACCGCATCATGGTCTGCCTCTCGGACGATCGCCGTGGTGACCGCCCCGCCACCCGCACCGACCTCTACTACGACTGCGGGACGCCCAGCATGGCCGGCTCCAGCCACCACAGCGGCCAGCCGCTGGGCTAGCTCAGGACCGGAGGGCAGCAGGGTGCCGACATCGCGAGGAGACCGCGCTGCCGCCGCGAGAAAGGTGCCCCAGCCGCCACCGAGCGCGCGCTGGACGGGCTCTTGCGGATGCGAGGCAGAATGCGAGGCCATAGAGCACAGTGCACACCACCTGGTGCGGCGCCGCACTACCAAGGTAACAAGTGCTCTGCCTGCGGGTCCTGACGACCGCTCGCCAGGACCCGCGACAAACGACTACGGGGAGGGCAATGCGATGGCTCCGCTGAGCGAGGACCGATATCTCGACGCGCTGGCTGTGCAGTCGGCGCTGTTCGCTGAGGCGCTGGTCGGCGCCGATCTGCAGCAGCGGGTGGCGACCTGCCCGGACTGGACGTTGTACCAGCTCACCGAGCATCTCGGGCAGGCCCACCGGTGGGCCACCGCGATCGTCAGTCGACCGACCACCACCCCGACCGACCGCAGTGAGCTGACCGCGACCGCGGCACCCGCGGACGCCGACAAGCTGGCCGCCTGGTTGCGCGATGGTGCTGGCGCGTTGGTGGACGCGATTCGGGCGGCTGACCCGCGGACGCCCGTGTGGAGCTGGGCCGATGACCACAGCGTCGGTTTCTGGGGCCGACGGATGGCGCATGAGACCGCGGTGCACCGTGCCGACGCCGAGCTCGCGCTGGGTCGCGAGTTCACCCTGGAGGCTGATCTCGCCGCTGATGCGATCTCGGAATGGCTGGGTTTCCTCAGCAGGCCGCAAGCCGTGAAGCACCGCCCAGAGCTCGCCGAGCTGCGCGGACAGGGCCAGATCCTGCACCTGCATTCCACCGACCCTGGGCTTGGCGAGGCGGGGGAGTGGATCGTGCGCCGGACGCCGTCGGGTCCGGTCTGGGAGCACGGCCACACCAAAGGCGATGTCGCGGTGCGGGGTCCAGTGCTGCACCTGCTACTGGTGCTGATGCGTCGCGTCCCACCCAGCGAGGCGCCCATCGACGTGCTCGGCGACGCCAGCGTCCTGGAGCACTGGCTAGCGCACACCCAGTTCTGATTCCCGGGTCTGCGGCGGTTCTGCCCCGCATGGCAGACACTGTTTACTGAGGTTACTGAGGGTGAACAAGTAGCGGTCAGCCTCCGCCAGTGTTCTAAGGGTGATCGTTGAGGCCGGCATGGAGGAGACGGGTCGCCGATCAGGGTGGCCGCTGCTGCGGAACTTGCGAGATCGCATCAAACACGCCCTAGACGGCGGGGTGTGGTCGCCTCCCAAGGTCCGTGGAGCACGGCTGTTCACTACTCACCAGCCCGCGTGCACCGATCACGCCCGTCTGCTGGTGATAGAAGCAGATCTGGCGCGGGTGCTGGTGGATGTGCTGGCGGTGGACCCGGACGGCACCACCGCCAGATCCTGCATGTGCCGCGTGGGTGGTGGCACACCGTGCGGGGCGTTGGCGGATGGTCCATGCACCTCACGTTTGGCTTCACCCGAGCCACCGGCATGAGTTGGTTGCACTGGCTCCTCGATCAACTTCTTGACGACC
>JAICSB010000443.1 GCA_025937115.1 Pseudonocardiaceae bacterium
AGACCGCCAGCCTGCTACCGGACCCCCTGGCGGTTACCCGGACCGGACTCACACCGGCAAGCGACGACGAGCTTACGAATCAGTCGTCAACCACTCATCTGATCAACCACCAATCACTACTGGACGCACAGGAGACCCAGCGTGACCACCCAGCAGCTGACGACCCCGCAGTCCGTCTCCGTCCTGGCCTCCACCGTGCTGACGGTGGTGATGCGGGTCGCCGGGCCGGTACCCACCGCAGTACCTAACCGAGCTCAACGCTGCGATGACCAGCCGCGTCGGGGAGCTTCGCGAACAAGTCGCCCGCGCGCAACCGGTCTGGACCGCTGGACTCGGACCGCGCCCCGAGCCCGCCGCGGCGGCGCGATGGGACGAACTCGCGGGCCTTGCCGCCGCCTATCGGGAGACCTACCACATCATCGGCGGTGATCCGGCCGCACCACTAGGGCGCCAACCTGACAGCGCGGGTGTGAAAGCCCGGGCCTGGAAAGTGATCACCAACGAGTGGAGACCACCTGTAACCACACCCGAGCTGGACGATGACCTGCGCAGCTGCAACCAACAACGCATCGACGCCCTACGAGACCAGGTGATCGCCCGACGCGCGGACTATCGCGAGAACACCGCCGTCGAGCGCGCATCTGTTCGGGAGGAGGCAGCCGAAGAGACCTATCGCTACGACGAGGACGAACAGCTCGACGAAGGAACCGACTTCCACTCCGGCCTAAACAATTGATACCGAGCACTGGCGGGGTAGACGATCAGGCGGCAGCCACACCATCCTGCGTGACGGACTGCACCGAGCCCCACGCCCACCAAACACCGACCCACTGGTCGCCCAACACGCCGTCATCTTTACGGCACCGTCCGCTACGGCACCGTCCGCGCTGGGGTGGGTGACCGTTTCGATACGACTGCGAGTGCGTGGTATGCGATTTGCCACTCGCCGTTGACGATCAGTCGAGATCCAGACAAGCCTTGAGCGCGATGTCCACCTGAGCCATCTCGTCGGCTGTCGCGAGGTCAACTCGTTGACCTAACCGAGTCCTGATCACCCGCTCAACGCTGACTACGACGGCCCAGTGTGGCCCGATCGACGGAGCCAAGATGCTGTTGGGATCTCGATCAAGCAGGTGAACACCGAGCACCCACGGGATGTCGGCATCGTTGATCGCATCCGACGAAACGATTAAGCGTTTGATCGAGATCTCGGGCCTGGAGATGACGGGTTCGTAAGTCCAGACCTCGCCTCGTCGCATGGGCTACGGAGAGTACAGACCTCCGGCTGGCAGCTCTGCCAGAGCCGCGTGGTACTCGTCATCAGACGCTGCGACGTAGTCCGGGTGAGCGCCCAGGAACGCTGCCAGAGCGTCAACCTCGGCACGAAGGGCCAGCTCACGTAGCGCGGCAGATGCCGCAGCGGCCATGTCAGCATGCCGGACGCAGCCCTGGCGTTCGAAGTAGGCGGCAGTCGTGTCGTCGAGCTCCACCTCAAGGCGCTCCATGCTTGTCCACATTACGGACAGCGCAGGGGGTTTTGACAAGGGGGCTTCACAAGGTGACTTCACACGGTGGGGCATCGGGTGCCGCACACCGCGGCGAGCCCGTGGGTCCGGCACACCGGATAGCGCGCTCAGTAGCTCGCGACCCGACACCCGATCGTCGTCAGCGGCAGCGGCCAGGTGTGCAACGACAGGATGAATCGGCAAGGATGCAGAGCTGGGCATGGTCCCCTTGGGATGATCAGATGGCGTAAGGAACCTTCATGATCACCTCGAGGGCCATGCCCGCTTGCTGACCGCATTGCTCGGCGTGTCGTGCACCGTCACCGCGGGTCACAAGAACTGTTCGGAGAGCGAATCATTTTGGGGGGGGCCGGTGTCGGCCAGGCGGAGGGAGGTGGGAGCGGGAAGACTGGCGGCTCGCTGCAGTCCTACGCTGAGAGACATGCCCGTTCAGCGGATGGACAACGTCGCCATCGTCGTCGACAACCTGGATGCCGCCGTCGCATTCTTCACCGAGCTCGGCATGGAGCTTGAAGGCAGGGGGCAGGTCGAAGGCCTTTGGGCGGACCGCACCGTTGGACTCGACGGCGTCCGGAGCGACATCACGATGATGCGGACGCCGGATGGCCACAGCAAGCTGGAGCTGACCAAGTACCACACCCCCACGCCGGTCGGCGCCGCGCCGGACAACCCGCCGCCCAACACGTTGGGCCTGCATCGCGTCATGTTCGCTGTCGACGACATCAACGACACCGTCGCCCGCCTGCGCGCCCACGGCGCCGAGCTCCTCGGCGAGGTGGCACAGTATGAAAACATCTTCCTGCTCTGCTACCTCCGCGGCCCCGCGGGCATCATCGTCGCCCTAGCCGAACAGATCGGCTGACGCGAGCCTGCTTCGGGACAGCGCGGTCTTATAAGCTGATCGTTGCGCGGTGGCGGCTTTTGCATTCACGGCACCCCGAGTACGGCATCTGCCAAGTCGGCGGCCCCTGGTTCCGGTACAACGCCCGCACGGTGTGCCTGGGCGAGCTGGGCCTGCGCATCCGGGAGAAATTCAGCTACGAGTACAACTTCTTCGCCGGCTGGCACGTCGATCTACGCGTCGAGCAGATCCGACCCGCTGAACCCGGGAAGGACTATCCGCGGTGCACGGGCGGCGGGCCGGCCCGCCCGCAGATTGGGGCGGTCCGTGGGATTTTCTCGAGCGCACCCAGCCCCATCTGGTGTTGCAGGCCCTGCTGCGCGCTGCCGAGATCATGGGTCAGTTGCTGGCCGCTGACGCCGACGAAAAGGTGGCCACCGTCCTCGGCGCAGACCACGACGAGCTGGCCGAGCTAATGCCCCTGCTGGGGCTGGAACAGTGCGATCGGCGCGCCTGCAACACCGCCCTCGCCATCACCAGCCCCGCCACCTGTGGGGCTGGCACCATCGAGGGGAGCCGGTGATGAAGCTCAGCGTGCAGATCGTCGTGCACCCCGACGATGAAACCGAAGGATCGCCCGTGGTCCGGGAGCTGTTCGCGCTCAACCGCGACGGCCTAGCCCCGACACGGTGGGCCTCCAGCTTGCCGAGGCCCAGGATCGGCTCGTCGCAGTCCAGGACACCATGGTCAACCAGCAGGTCCAGCGCGCGATCCAAACCCAGGTGCCGTGCCCGCACTGCGGTCGGGCGCGTCGGCACAAAGACACCCGGCAGATCGTGGTCCGCGCCCTGTTCGGTGTGCTGCGCCTGCCCAGCCCGCGCTGGTGGCATTGCGACTGCCGTGCCCAGCCCACCCGCACGTTCCAACCTCTGGCCCACCTGCTGCCCGAGCGGACCACCCCGGAGCTGGCCTACCTCCAGGCCCGCTTCGCCGGGCTGGTCTCCTAAGGCATCACCGCAAAGCTGCTCGGTGAGCTGCTGCCCCTGGGCCGCGCGCTGCACCCGGCTGTAGCGCGCCGCCAGACCCAGGCCGTGGCCGCCCGGCTGGAGGACGAACTCGGCGAGGAACGGTTCAGTTTCATCGACACCTGCCAGGCCGACCGCGAAGAGCTACCGTGCCCGGACCTCCCGCTGAC
>JAICSB010000075.1 GCA_025937115.1 Pseudonocardiaceae bacterium
CCGCGTCGATCCTCAAGCCGATGCTGGCGCGTGGCGAGCTGCAGACCATCGGCGCAACCACACTCGACGAGTACCGCAAATACGTGGAGAAGGACCCGGCACTGGAGCGCCGGTTCCAGCCGATCCAGGTCGCCGAGCCGAGCCTCGATCACACCATCGAGATCCTCAAGGGTCTGCGGGACCGTTACGAGGCGCACCACCGGGTGTCCATCACCGACAGCGCTCTGGTGTCGGCGGCCACCCTGGCCGATCGCTACATCAACGACCGGTTCCTGCCGGACAAGGCGATCGACCTGATCGACGAGGCCGGCGCCCGGATGCGGATCCGTCGGATGACCGCACCGCCGGACCTGCGTGACTTCGACGAGAAGATCGCCGCGGTGCGCCGGGACAAGGAATCAGCCATCGACGCTCAGGACTTCGAGCGCGCCGCGAAGCTGCGGGACTCCGAGAAGCAGCTGCTGATCAAGAAGACCGAGCGGGAGAAGCAATGGAAGGCTGGCGACCTCGACGTCGTCGCAGAGGTCGATGATGAGCAGATCGCCGAGGTGCTGGCCAACTGGACCGGGATCCCGGTATTCAAGCTCACCGAGCAGGAGACCACCAGGCTGCTGCGCATGGAGGATGAGCTGCACAAGCGGATCATCGGCCAGCACGAAGCGGTCAAGGCCGTGTCCAAGGCGATCCGTCGGACCCGTGCGGGTCTGAAGGACCCGAGACGACCCTCCGGTTCCTTCATTTTCGCTGGCCCCTCCGGGGTGGGTAAGACCGAGCTGTCCAAGGCGCTGGCGCAGTTCCTGTTCGGTGATGACAATGCGCTCATCCAGATCGACATGGGTGAGTTCCACGACCGCTACACCGCATCGAGGCTCGTCGGTGCACCCCCGGGATACGTGGGTTACGAGGAGGGTGGCCAGCTCACCGAGAAGGTCCGCCGCAAGCCGTTCTCGGTAGTGCTCTTCGATGAGATCGAAAAGGCTCACCAGGAGGTGTACAACACGCTGTTGCAGGTGTTGGAGGACGGTCGGCTGACCGACGGCCAGGGCCGCACGGTGGACTTCAAGAACACCGTGATCATCTTCACCACCAACCTCGGCACCTCGGACATCTCCAAGGCAGTGGGACTGGGCTTCTCGGCGAGCAATGATGAGACCTCGAACTACGAGCGAATGAAGAGCAAGGTCAACGACGAGGTCAAGAAGCATTTCCGTCCGGAGTTCCTCAACCGGATTGACGACACCATCGTCTTCCACCAGCTCACCGAGGAAGAGATCATCACGATGGTGGACCTGATGATCACCCGGGTAGAGGTGCAGCTGCGCAACAAGGACATGGAGCTGGAGCTCACCACGATGGCCAAGAAGCTGTTGGCCAAGCGCGGATTCGATCCCGTGATGGGGGCTCGGCCGCTGCGCCGGACCATCCAGCGCGAGATCGAGGACCAGCTGTCGGAGAAGATTCTGTTCGGCGAGGTCGAGCCCGGGCAGATCGTCCTCGTTGACACCGAGAACTGGGACGGCGAGGGCTCGGGCGAGAATGCTCGATTCGTGTTCCGCGGCGCGGCCAAAGCGTTGCGGGTGCCTGATGCACCTCTAGTGGACCTGGACAGCGCACCCAGCGCTGAGTAACCCTGTCGTCCAGAGGGGGGCCCGATCCGTACCGGATCGGGCCCCTTTCACGTATCAGGGGTTACCGGGGTCGGCGGATTGGGCGACCTCGAATTCGAGAAGGGCGCTGCCGGTCGACACGGGGTTTGCGCGGGGGCCGGTGTGGGCTTCTGTGCCCGGACCGGTGCGGCCGTTGTGCCAGGCTTGGAAGTGTTCCTCAGTCTCCCAGCGGCTGTAGACGAAATACCGGTTGTCACCGGCGACGGGGCGCAGCAGCTCGAACCGCAGAAAGCCGGGAGCCGACGTCACCGCCTCATGCCGGGCCGCGAACCGGCGCTCCAGCTCGGGACCTGCGCCTTCCGGCACCTCAATTGCGTTGATCTTCACGACAGCCATGCAACCAGCCTACGGCTAGCGCCGCGGTGCGGGTGCGCGTTCTCCAGGTAAAGCGAAGCGACCGTCAACGGTCGGTTCCACCAGGCCGTCGATGAGCAGCGAACCCAAGCACCGATCGCGCTGCGCTGCGTCGCGCCAGACCGCATCCAGTCGGGCTCGCGGCACCGGGTCGGACGCTGCTCGAAGAACGTCGAGCAGCAACCCGCGCACCTGACGATCAGTGCCCGCGAAGGTCTGCGAGGGTCGGCCGGGGACGATCGTGGCCGGCCGACCGGCGCGCACCCAGGCACACTCGCCGGCCACCGGACAGTCGGCGCAGCGCGGCCGGCCAGCCGTGCACACGACCGCGCCCAGCTCCATCAGCGCGGCACAGAAGCGAGCGGCCTGCACCTCGGGCAGCACGCCATCCAGATCGGCCAGATCGCGCGAGGTGGACGGTGGTCCGGCGGCGGCCCTGCCGTGCATCGCTCGGGCAACCACTCGGCGGACATTGGTATCCACCACCGGGACGCGGTGGCCGTATCCGAAAGCCGCCACCGCCCGGGCGGTGTACGCGCCGATCCCGGGCAGCGCGAGCAACGCCGCCACATCGGCGGGTACGACGTCGTCGTACTGGGCGGCGATGATGGTGGCGGCCGCATGCAGCCGTAGCGCACGCCGCGGATAGCCCAGCTTGCCCCAGGCGCGCACGGCGGCGCCAGGCGTCTCGGCGGCCAGACTCGATGGCCTGGGCCAGCGGGCCAGCCACTCGGACCACACTGCGGCAACGCGATGCACCGGAGTCTGCTGCAGCATCACTTCGCTGACCAGTACGCCCCACGGCGTGGTGCCAGGCTCGCGCCACGGCAGCTGCCGCGCATGGTCGTCGAACCAGGCGATGAGCAGATTCGGGTTCACGCCTGGACTGGCAAGACCTCGGCCAGATCACCGGTGTCGATGTCGATGACAAAACCTCGCACCGTCGTCGTATTCGTCAGAAATGGGCTGCGCCGCACCCGTTCCATCGACTGCCGCACGTCGGATTCGGCGTCCCGGAAGGTCTCGACCGCCCAGGTGGGCCGCAGGCCGGTGGCGTTGTGAAGTTCGGACCAGAACTCCTCGTCGGTGAACGACGCCATCCCACATTTGGTGTGGTGCAACAACATCACCTCGGTGGTGCCGAGCTTTCGCTGGCTGACCGCTAGGGAGCGGATCACGTCGTCGGTGACGGCACCGCCCCCATTGCGGATCACATGCGCCTCGCCGGGCCGCAAGCCGAGTAGCGCGAACGGGTCGATCCGGGCGTCCATACAGGCCACCACCGCCAGGCGCAGGCTGGGCGGGGACGGCAGCGGGCCAGGGCCCCGGTGTGAGCGCGACCCGTTGCGGTCCACCACGTCCTGTATCGCTGTCATGGCGGCTCCTCCTTTGCTCTCCGTGATTTTCGGCAGTGTGGCACGGTCGGGTGGTTGGCGGACCAACGGCTCGATCCACCTCACGTCTCGCACGTGTGGGGGAGACTGTCTTCGCTGGGTTGTCACAACGCGTATCAGTACCTACTCTGTGTGGTGGGGCTTGGCGCGGTAAATGGGTGGCTTGCCGACTCGTCGGCGGCTACCGCTATTTGTCGCGTCGAGACGAGGTGGTAGGTGTGCTGGTCGTCGGTTCTCGCGGCCGTTCGGGTGCCGTTGTGGGCACGCTCAGGGTGAAGGGGTTGTTGCGGCGATGACCGCCCCTGCACCGCGTTGGGATGGCGAGTTCGCGCACCCGGCACTGTTCTATCGCGGCACTGCGGAGTATCTCGAAGGCACGGTGGCGTTCGTTCGCGCGGGTCTGGCCGCTGGCGAACCCGTGGCGCTCGCCGTCCCGGGTCCCAATCTGCGGCTCATCCTCACGGAACTGGGCACCGATGCCGACCGGGTACGGCTGCTCGACATGACGCGAGCCGGGCGTAACCCAGGGCGGATCATCCCCAATGTGCTGCGCACCTTCGCCGATGCGCATCCACGTGGGCGGGTGCGGATCATTGGCGAACACCCGTGGGCCGGACGCACCGCGAGGGAATATCCGGCCTGCGCCCAGCACGAGACCTTGATCAGCATCGCGCTCGCCGGTCGCCCGGTCACCATGCTGTGCCCCTATGACGCCGAGAGGGTAGGCCCTCGGACTCTCGCCGACGCCGAAGCCAACCACCCAAGGGTGATAGACGCCAGCGGCGAGCGGCCCAGTACCGGCTTCGCGCCCGAACGCGTCGACACAGACGGCCACCAACTGTGCGCGCCGCCGTCAGGGCCTGGTTTCACCTTCGACGCCACCAATCAGGCGCTTGCCGGGCAGTTCGCCTGCGATCACGCCCTCCGGCTTGGCTTGGGCGGCGATCACTCGGAACTCAAGCTGATCGTCGGTGAGCTGGTGGCCCGCAGCCTCGTGCACGGCACGGGGACCGGTGCGTTGCGCATCTGGGCGCAGCGCGGGTACCTGGTATGCGAAGTCCGGCACTCCGGGCACATCAATGATCCGCTCGCCGACCGCCCACTGGCCGACCCCAGACGGCCAGACGGCCGAGGCCTGCTCCTGGTCAACCATCTGTCCGACCTCGTCGAGCAGCACGCCTGCCCGCAGGGCACCACTACCCGGGTGTATCTGAAGCTCCCCAACGCCAATGAGCCACTGAACGAGCCGGCTCCTGCACCGCCGCGCACCCGACCTCCGGCAGCGCCCGCGGGTCCGACGCCATTGCCATGGCAGACCTACGAGGCCCTGCACGCCGCTGAGCGCTTCGGACGGTATCTCCCGCAGGACGCGACCGCCGACGCTGCGCGGCCCACCACTACGAGCACCGAACGGCGCCCGGCCGAACCCGTACTCGAGGCCTTGACCGCGGTGGAGGCGCTCGCCCGGGTGGTAGACCGGTGGCGGGCCAGGCTGGTGCGGTTGGCTCGGACGCGGGGTGCGCCGTGGACCGACATCGGTCAGTCATTGGGAGTGAGCAAGCAGGCCGCTCACGAGCGGTACGGGCGCGCGCGCAGCCGTCCTAGCAAGCGGTCCGGTCAGGTCGGCCCGTTGCCGCCGCCGGTGCAGGGCACTTGATCGGCCAGACTTCTTACCAGGTTGAGTCGCCCCTTACCAAGTCCAATCCCATCTTTACCAAGTCCAATCCCAATCCCATCTTTACCAAGTCCAATCGGAGTGCAATTCGGCGGACCACGGATGCGGGTAAGTCTGATCGATCACGTAGGCCATTCCGACACCGCGGGCCAGGTAAACGCTTCGTTCGAGCTTGCGGGTGATCGGCTCGCCTGGGCTGCCGTTGTTGTCTGACCACGATTCCCACTGGCGTATGCAGGTTCGTATCCCGAGATAGGCGTTGCTGCACGTACTTGGCGGTGACCACACTTGGGAATGGAAGAAGTCCACAGTCTTGCCGCTGAACTGCTCGGTGATGGTGCCCCACGCCTGCAGGCAGTACGCATGTGCCGGAATGTTCCACTGGACGTAGTGTTGGCGGCCCCCGTCTGACGGCAGCGGCATCATATCCTGGCAGGACGCGTCGCCGATCAACTCCCGGTTCACCCGCTGCACGTAGTACTTTCCGAAGCTGCGCCACCCGTCGAGCTCGACCCAGTCGCCGGAATGAATGAAATGCTCCGCGCTGTCGGGTGGCCACTTCGACGGGTCACCCCATAGCACCTCGGACTCGTCGCCGTGCGGCGTCCACGACCACTGCCCGGCCAGATTCCCGCCGGAGTAGAACTGCCCCGCATGGCGCTGACTCATCATGGAGTATTCGCCATAGTCGTCGGCTGGCGCAGCAGCGGCGACTGGCTCGAGCGCACACAGCAGCAAGGTCAGCCCAAGGAAAGGGAGCCAACTCCTTACTCTGCGTCGCACGCCTGACTCCCTGCTGCGCGATAGCGTGGTGATCTACCACCTCCATCGTCGTATAGTAACTGAACGTTACTATACGCACCGCAACCGCACAACTACCGAGCGCCGCCGCGTCGCTCAATGTCAGTTCACGACCGCGCACAGCGGTGGGGCTAGGGGTTGCGTATCAGGGACCTGAACTTCAAGCCCAGCCACGGCTTGCGGCCCCACGCTATGAGCTGACCCTTGGCGATCGCGTTCCACTGGCTCTGGCGCTGCCAGAACACCATGAAGAACGCTGCGGGATCAGCTGAGATGTGGCAGTCAACCCGGCGGGTGGATGGCTCTTCGACCGTGAGCGATCCATCGTTGAACATGTACTGGATCCGGCCGCCTCCTCGCAGGTGCAACTCGTAGGTGGCCTGGAGGCCGGACGCCTTCTCAGCGTTGACAAACGTCCGAGGGTCGCAAGTTTGGATCACCGGAACGAAGAACTGCCGCACCACCATGGCCGCATGGTCCGGCTCGATCCGCCACTTGCGTCCGGCGGCATGGGCGATGTCGTAACCGTGCATGACCGTCTCGTTCAGCAGGTGGCAAGTCAGAGCCGACAGGGGCACGGTGGTGCCTTCGATCAGCCACGGACGGGGCTCCTCAGGAGAGTGCCCCGCGCACTCATCGAGGTACTCCTGCGTCCGCTCCTCGATGCGGTCAGCCAGGACAGCAAGATCACGCTCGGGGTCCGATCTCACCGCGAGGGTGGTTGAGTCGGCGTGGTCCCACATGTCCCGGACCCATGACTCGCCAGCCACGCCGGCCATGTCGGGCACCACTGCGTGGATCTGGGAAAGGTCCCGTCTCGCCAGGCCAGGCACCACTATCCAGGCCTGCGAGAGATGCATGGCGACCTCAGCGATGTTCCACTGGCCCACTGCGGGAATTCCCGGCTCGCTGATGGACCGCATCAGGGTCGTCACCCGCCGGACCTCATCGCGGAGTGCGTTCTGGCTGTGCTGCCACTGGACTGCCGATGCGCTTGCGACCATGTCAACCCCTCGATTCGTCGGTCAGCGTGGGTTGGCGCAGCGGTGACTTTAGTGTCGAATCGGGTGCATACGCACCGCTGGATGACGGATCCGCCGGTACGCGGGCGGCAGGAGGGTGCGGCTGCATCGGAGTTCGCTCAGGTAGACAAGTCAGCGTGGCGGATACGGCGATGCGAACCTACTTCGGTTGACGAAGCGGGGTACTGGCGTCGCGTCGCAGCAGCTATCGCCTAGTGCGTGGCGGTGGCGCGGTGACGTCCGCCGTGGGAGATCGAAGCGCGCCCGCAGGCACGCAGGGCGCTGGCCAGATCGTAATGAATGTCCAAGACCTCGCCTAGGGCACTGACGTCGGGACTGTTGAGGGCCGTGGAGCGCGGATCCGCCACGACCGCGAGGTGACCGGCGATGTCGTAGCGGTCGAGCGCCTCGAAGACGACTTCCAGCCCGATCGAGTCGAGCAGAGCCACTGCGGACAGGTCGATCACCACGTGCGGATGGCCATCGTGGACCGCCTCGATGAGCCTGTCGACCAGGGCCGGAGCTGTGACAAGATCCACACTCCCGGTTACCCGGCACACAGTCGTGTCCGGTTGCGGACAGCTCAGGGTTGCGATGACCATGGGCGCATCGAGCGGCGGTGCTGGTGTGAGAGCCTCAAGTTGGTCGTGCACCACTGATGTCATAGGTCGACTCCTCCCCCCGGGTACTACAGCCGAGATCCGACCGTACACGCTGCGCAATCACGGTCAACTGCCCTGTCAGGTATGCCTGACCGCAAATGAAGTTTGTCCGGAAACACCTTTATGCGCATTTAGAGGTACTACTTGTCCGGATGGTGTAAACTTAGCGCACATGCCTGAATACGGTGTGTAGCCAGGTGAGCGGAGTGGATCTATGGATCCCAGCCTCGACATAGCTGTTCATCATCACGGGCAGGTGGTGGTGATCCACCCGCGCGGGCTACTCACCGTGCGCACCACTACGGATCTGCGCCGGGTACTGGTGCGCGAGCTGGTTGACCACGGCCGGGTCATCGTCGACCTCGACGGGTTCCGGCTGACCCGAGAGTCGTGTGTGACAGTTTTTCCCGCAGTACTGACCCAATGCGGCGGCTGGCCGTCGGCGAAAGTCGCGCTGTGCCGGCCCGACCCGGCGATGGCTCAGGCGCTGGCTGCGCGCCAGGTGTCCGCGTTGGTCCCGGTGTACCACCTCAGGCTCGAGGCCGAAGCCGCGATTGATGAACGGCCAACAGTGGTGCGGATGCGGGTCCAGCTGCCTTGTGACGCCGGGGCGCCGGCGATGAGCCGCCGGTTGGTCCGCGAGATGTGTCCGAAATGGCAGGTCGACGACGGAGTGGAGGACACCGCCGAATTCGTGGTCAGCGAGTTGGTGTCCAATGCCGTGGAACACGCCTGCACCGGCGTCGGCCTGACGCTGGAGCGCGGTCCGCGCGGGCTGCGGATCGCTGTGCGGGATGCCTCGCCGGTCGGCTTCCCGGGGCCGGTGAAGCGCTCGACCGATCCGCTGGGCCGGGTCCGTGGTCGGGGCCTCGAACTGGTGCGGAGCCTTACCAAGGCTTGGGGTGTCGACGTCCAGCCAGACGGCAACACCGTATGGGCCGAGATAGCCGGATAAGCGATTGTCACGGGTCGGGCGCCAACCGCGCGCGCTGTTCCTTGAGGTTCCAGCCGGTCGGCGTTGGCCAGCCGAGCACCATCCCCTCGAGCCGCTCGGTGAGAATGTTTGTGATCGCCCAATTGCGATACCACTTGTGGTCGGCCGGCACGATATACCAAGGGGCGGCCTCGGTATTGCACCTCCGCAGTACATCTGAATACGCCTGCTGGTAATCGTCCCAATAGGCGCGTTGGTCTACGTCGGCGGGATCGTATTTCCAGTGCTTCGTGGGATCGTCGAGCCGGGCGAGCAGGCGCTTTGCTTGATGCTCCTTGGAGATGTGGAGGAAGCACTTCACGATTGCGCACGAGGTGGCCAGCTTCGCCTCGAAGCGGTTGATGACGTCGTAGCGGCACGACCACCGATCAGCTGGCACCAGCTCATCAACCCGGACCACGACCACGTCCTCATAGTGCGAACGGTCGAACACGCCGACGATGCCGGGCGGCGGCAGCCGCCGCTCGACCCGCCACAGGAAGTGGTGCTCCAGATCCTCGACCGTCGGCCGCTTGAATGCGTGATATTGCACGCCCATCGGGTTCATCAGACCCAGGACATGCTCCACCGTGCCGCCCTTGCCCGCGGTGTCCATGCCTTGCAACACGAGCAGCAGGCTTCGCCGGCCAGCGGGATCCCCTTCGGCATGTCCCTCGGCGTAGAGCTGCTCTTGCAAGTCCGCCAAGCGCGGCGCAAGGCGGCGCATCGCCGCTTTGCCGTCGGCCTTACCCGATCCGGTGAACCCCGGAGTCGCCCCGGTAGCGATGGCCGCCAGATCCACCAGACCGGCGGGCACCCGCAGCAGATCGCTCACCCGTGGTGGGATCGCGTCCGAGAGCTGGTCGGTGTGCATCATCTTCCGGTTGGCCATAGACGAAGGCTCCCAGGCCGCCTCAATGACCGGCAACGGCAGCGCGTGGCTCGCCACCCGCCGCGCGCACCTCGATTGGCGGCGGTCGGGCCCGGTGATTAACGTAACCGGTCAGACCCGCCGACACACAGGAGACCATGACTGCGCCGCCTTCGCCGCCGACCAGCCCAGACGACACCAAACGTAAGGTCGATCTCAACGGGTTCCACGTCGCCGCAGCTGCCCTTGCCGCGGTGACCAGTGCCGTGCTCGGCTCACAGCTGGGCGCCGCCGGCACCGTCATCGGGGCAGCTGGAGCCAGCGTGGTCACCACGGTCGGCACCGCCGTCTACCAGACGTCGTTGGAGCGCAGCCGGCAAAGGGTCCGTACCCTCGCTCAGCGCAAGCGGCCGTCCACAACCGCCCAACACGAGCCCGAGCCCGCTCATCGCTCCAGGCGGTTAGTTGCGCTGCGCTGGGGGGCGGTGATCGTGGGATCGCTCGGCGCTTTCTTGCTGGCCATGACCGTCATCACCGGATTCGAGTGGGCCAACGGCCACGCCGTAGGTGGCAACGGCAAGGGGACCACCATCGGTCAGGTGATCAACGACCAGCCCGGTTCGCCGACGCCGGCCACCCCGCCGCCTAGTCCGGGCGCTCCCACGTCGTCCACTCCCACCCCGACTCCCACCGAGACTCCCACCGAGACCCCCACGCAGACTTCTCAGCCCCCCTCCGGGCTCCTCCCCGGGATCCTCGGCCCCCCCGCTACCACTACGTCCAGCGGGACCCCAACCGGGACATCCGGCAGGCCCGTGCCCACTGAGGCGCCGCCGCCGCTGATATCGCCCGGCCTTTCCGGCGGCGGCTGAGATGGCCGCCGCAAACGCCCCCGCTACCTTCGCGCCCGGCTAGCCACCAGCGCGATCAGCACGACGATCAAGCCCACTATGACACCACCGGCGGTAAGCCCGATCACCGTCCACATCCAGTTCTGCATGAAAGC
>JAICSB010000790.1 GCA_025937115.1 Pseudonocardiaceae bacterium
CAGAACCCCGTACCGTTACCACCAGGTGCCACCTCCGGCACCGCCAGGCGGCCTTCCCCGCAGTCACCGCCAAAGAGATCGCGGGGAGGGCCGCAGCCGTCTCCTCACGGCCACGGTGACGCCGTCCATCCCCCCGCGTCTGGCGAACCCGCCGAATCACCCCGATAGACACCACCAGCGACGCGAACACTGCCCTTCATGGACACGGGGAACGTCGCCGGACACGGGCATGATCTCCGACGCGAACATGAAGGACATCGAGGCCGCGGGCCTGTCGTTCATCCTCGGGATGAAGGTCCCCGATGTCCCGTACCTGGTGGATAAATGGCGGCGGGAGCACCCGGGCGAGGAGATCCCCGACGGGCACGTCTTCACCCAGCGCTGGCCCGCCGGCCCCAAAGGCAAGCGCCGTGACCAGCTCATCTACTACCAGTACCGGGCCGCCCGCGCGAGGCGGACACTGCACGGCATCGACGAGCAGGTCGCCAGGGCCGCCAAGGCGGTCGCCGGGCAGGCGCCGGTGAAGCGCAACCGGTTCATCCGCCTCGACGGCGCGTCCAAGAGCATCAACCGCGAACTGGAAGAGAAAGCGCGGGCACTGGCCGGGATCAAGGGCTACAAGACCAACCTCGCCGCGACCCCGGACGGGGAGCCGGTCACCGCGGACTTCGTCATCGGCTCGTACCACAGGCTCTTCGAGATCGAAGTCGGCCACCGCTGGTGCCTGTCAAGCTGCTTCGGTTTCTCACGACCGCGGTCCTTCCTCGCTGGTTTCCTGGTCGGGTGGCGTGAAGCGGGCACGGCTGTAGTAGCCGGGCGGGCGTGCCCGGCGTTCGCGTAGCTCTCGTAGCTGCTGCTCGTCGGCGGTGATGACCCAGTTCCTGGTCCCGGGCGCCCGGCGGGCTGTGATCCAGCCGCGGTAGATCCAGTTGTGGACGGTGACGGCGGGCATGCCGAGCTCGGCGGCCAGGTCCGTGACGGACCACTCGCCCGGGGGCAGGCCGGTGAGGACCGCGGGCCGGCCTTTGTGCTGGCTGCTGATGCCGTACTGGCTGATCAAGGTGCGGACCTGCTCCCCGGTGAAGTGGTCGGTCCGCTTGGGCGGCCGGTATCCCTCGGCGTTCAGCGCGTCCGCGATCTGCCGGGTGCCGTGCCCGGCGGCGGCGAGGGCGGTGACGCGTTCCAGGAGCGCGGGGAAGTAGGAGAGCTGGTCGGTGCGGGCGACGGGGCGGACGGCCCGGCCGGCGGTCTGATGCCCGCCGGCCCAGGTGATCGTGACGTCGACGAGCTCGCTGTCGCCGGCGACTCTGGCGGTGACGTCCCCGATGAGGATCCGCAGGAGCTCCTTGCGGTCGGCGTGCGTGGTCGTCGGGGCGTGCCAGACGCGCGGCAGGTCGGCGGCCAGGGACTGGATCGCCTCCCGCTCGCCCGGGCTCAGGACGGCGGGCTGCTGCTCGGTGAACCGCTGGTAGTCCGCTTCCAGCCGTGCCGCCTCGGCGAGCGCTTCCTCCCAGCCGG
>JAICSB010000247.1 GCA_025937115.1 Pseudonocardiaceae bacterium
CTGAGTCCGCTGCCGGAATTTCTCGGCCAGCACTGCCTTGTCCACGTAGCGTCCGTCAGTGATACCTGGGTAGTCGCCGCCGCGGACGAATCCCGGCGCTGCGTAGTCGTGGCAGGCGTAGACCACGTTGTCTAGCTCGCCGTCGAAGACGTCGAACTCGGTCGAGTAAGTATTCCCGTCCAGGAAGAGGATATGGCGGGGGTCCACGGCCCGGATGGCGTCCACCAGCCGCCGGTACAGCGCGCGGACCGCGGTCCTCGACTCGCAGGCGGGCTCGTTGATCGGGTTGTATCCGGCCACCCGGGCGTCGTCTTTGTAGCGGTCGGCGATGACCTCCCACAACGCAACCGCGCGGTCCTGGAAGTGCGGATGCTCCCAGAACATCGGCCGGTGGGTGCTATTGTCCGAATGCCAGTGATGGTTCTGCGCCCCTGGGAGTGCGTGCAGGTCGATAACGGTCATCAGGCCGTGCTGGGCGCACGCGTCGATCACGCGGTCCAGCTGGCGGAAACCGTCGTGGATGAACTCGAACGGGCGGGCGTCGTCCTCGAAGTGCCGGTAGTTGACCGGAATGCGGACGCAATTCATGCCCAGCCCGGCCAGCAGTTCCGCGTCATCCTCGCCGAAGAACGCTGTGAGCAGGCGGTCGAAGAACAGCTCCGACCGGTCCTGGCCGAGAACCGCGCGGACGGTGCTGCGCATCAGCGACTCATTCGCCGCATAGCCGGTGATGAAGTTCTCCATGTTCATCCAGCCGCCGAGACCGACACCCCTCAGCCTGACCGGTACGCCGTCCCCGTCGACGAAGCGATTGCCTTCGGTACGCAAGAAACCGTTCCTGGTAGCCACAACCCGCCCCTTCCGCGCCGTAGGCCGCGATCATGCCGCCACTGCCCGGTCGGTGACCCGTCGTCCCGTAGAGCGGCAACCTAAATTTCTCGAAACTTTAGCTATTTCAGGTAACCCCTATCTGACCCCACCTTGACCAGGAAGTCAAGGCGGTAACGTACGCTGACCATGGAGCTTTCGCAGCGCCCTCGCGTTGATGCTGCAAGCACCGACTCTTACGATGCCGCGCGATGACGCTTACCATGCCGACCTCTAGCCTTGTTTCTGATAATATCGGACGCGAGTTGCCGAAACTTTCAGTACCCAATCGTTGCCTGCGCCCGGTTTGTCCGGGTTTCACGGGGCGGGCCTGCCGGCACATCGCCGGCACTGCGCCCGGCGCGCAGCCACGGCAACGGCGCCTTCCCCGCCCGTTCTGAGCAGCGGCGCCGTTGCTGGTCACGTAGAGTCGCGGCACGGAGCCCGTCATGGTGCCGCCCGGTTGCCCGGGACGCTGGACCGGGT
This sequence comes from Pseudonocardiaceae bacterium, assembly GCA_025937115.1. The sequence continues at coordinate 1,354 of JAICSB010000247.1, forward strand.
AAGGAGGCGGACTCGCTTGCCTTGCGCACGCGGGTCTGGCGGGCCTGGACGTGGTGGCCGTCGGGGGTGGTGTAGCTCAGCCTGGGCAGCGGCCGGCCAGTCTCCTCCTCGACGAGGACCGAGTGCCGCTCGCCCGGGGCAAAAGCGTGATCTTGGCCCCATTGGCGGAGGCTGACCACGAGGTCGAACAGGTCCTCGCCCTTCTCGGTCAAGACGTACTCCTGATAGGCACCCCCGCCGGGCGCGGGTTCGATGCGCAAGACTCCGGCATCGACCAGGTCACGCAGTCGCGCGGCGAGGATGTTCTTGGCGATGCCCAGATCGCGTTGGAACTGGCTGAAGCGCCGGATGCCGTCGAACGCGTCGCGGATGATCAGCAGTGACCACTTGTCGCCGACGATGTCCACGGCGCGGGCTACGGGGCACGTCGAGTCGGCCAGCCGGGCGCTCATGACAGCCCTCCCCTCATTCCTCTCGGCCTGCAGAGTGGTTGCAAATCAAAACCACAATGGGGTATGGTGGTTTCAGTTTACTACCACTTTGGGAGGCAGCGTGGGCGCTGGCGTCGGGACAGGGCTTCGCGTGCTCTTGGCCACGGTGTGCGGCGTGTCGGTCGCCAACGTGTACTACGCGCAGCCGTTGCTCGACCAGATCGGCGCCGACCTGAACGTGCGGGCGGGTGGCCTGGGACTAGTGACTGGCGCTACCCAGTTCGGCTACCTGCTGGGGCTTGTCCTGATCGTGCCACTCGGCGACCTGGTCAGCCGGAGGCTGCTGATAACCGCGCACGCGCTGGCTGCCGCGGCCGGGCTCGTGGCCGTCGGGCTTTCCGGCGACGCGGTGGTTTTCTTCGCGGCGTCGGCGTTCGTCGGCATGGCCTGCGTGGTCGTCCAGGTCGTGGTTGCCTACGCTGCGGCACTCAGCGCTCCGGGACAGCGGGGCGCTGTCGTCGGGACGGTGACAAGCGGCGTCGTCGCCGGGATCTTGCTGGCGCGCACCGCGTCCGGACTTGTCGCCGACCTGCTCGGCTGGCGCGCCGTCTACCTCATGTCAGCAGCGTTGATGCTGGTGATGGCCATCACGCTCAGCCTCCTGCTCCCGAGGGACAGCGGCCCCAAGGCGCGAGTGCCGTATCCCGCCCTGATCTCCTCGGTCCTCGCGCTCACCGCGCACGACAAGACGTTCCGCGTCCGGAGCGTTCTCGGGTTGCTGATGTTCGGCTGCTTCGGAGCTGTATGGGGCTCGATAGCGCTGCCGCTGTCTGCCGCCCCGTGGCACCTGTCGGCCGGGAAAATCGGCCTGTTCGGCATAGCAGGCGCGGCCGGGGCGCTCAGCGCCGGCCGCGCCGGCCGATTCGCCGACCACGGCCACGCCCAGGCAGTCAGCGGCATCTCACTGGTCCTGCTCACGTTGTCCTGGGCCGGGACGCGTGCGGCACCATATTCCCTGCCGCTGCTGGCCATCGGAGTCGTCCTCCTCGACCTCGCCGGGCAGGCGCTGCACGTAACCAACCAGCACCTGATCGTCGGCTCTGATCCGGCCGCCAGCAGCCGGATGATCAGCAGCTACATGGTCTATTACTCCGTCGGCACAAGCGGCGGCGCGATCGCCGCCACCAGCCTCTACGGCCTCGCCGGGTGGGGTGCCGTCAGCGCTCTCGGCGCCGGGCTGTCCGCACTGGCCCTGCTGGTGTGGTCTGCTGACCGGCTACGGCAACGCGGACAAGGCCACCCCTCGCGGCAGGGTCGCGAAACGGCCGCGCCCACCAGCAGCGCCAATGACAAGTCCCGTCAACCAGCAAGGGAGCACCCGTGACCACGTACTACCGCAGGGCCGTAATCGATGGCGCGAAAATCTTCTACCGCGAGGCCGGCGATCCCGGCGATCCCGCCTTCCTGCTGCTACATGGCTTCCCAGCCTCGTCGTTCATGTTCCGCCGCCTCATCGACTTGCTGGCCGGGCAGTTCCACGTGATCGCGCCCGACTATCCAGGGTTCGGCCATAGCGACGCTCCGCCGCCGTCGCGGTTCAGCTACACCTTCGACCGCCTCACCGACGTCATCGAGCAGTTCACTGAGCATCTAGGGCTAGGCCGGTACGGCCTGTACTTGCAGGACTTCGGCGGCCCGGTCGGATTCCGGCTCGCCACCCGCCATCCCGAGCGCGTCTCGTTCCTCGTCATCCAGAACGCGAATGCCTACGAGGACGGGCTGCCCGACAGCTTCTGGGCACCCGCCCGGAAGCTATGGGCAGACCCTAGCACCGCGAACCGGGAGGCCATCCGCGCCGCGGGGATGTCCGACGCCGCGCTGGAGTGGAACTACGTCCACGGCACCAGCGACCCCGCACTCATCGACCCCGACAGCTGGCTGCTGCAAAGCGCGCTGCTCAACCGGCCGGGCAACAAGGACGCCATGCTCGACCTCCTCTATGACTACCGCACCAATCCCGGTCTCTATCCCCGATGGCACGACTACTTCCGCACCCACCAGCCGCCGACCCTCATCACCTGGGGCGGCAACGACGAAATCTTCCCCGAAGCAGGCGCGCACCCTTACCACAACGACCTGCCCCAGGCCGAGATAGTCATCCTCGACGCAGGCCACTTCGCGCTGGAAGACCACGCCGAAGTCGTCGCCCGGCACATCTCGCGGTTCACCTCGGCGCACGCGCTGTCCGGTGCCAGGGGCTTGCGGGCGAAGGGTTAGGCAATCTCGGAGGGTGCGGTCCGAGGCCGTCTGCGTATGTTGGTCTTCGGCAGCAGGGTCAGCAAGGACAGCGCAGCTTACCGAACGCACCCGCACGGTCACCGGCGACCGGTGCGGGTGTACCGGGGCGCCGCGATGTCATCAGACACCCCGTTCGAAGTGAAAGAGCTGGCGAGATCGATATGGTGTCTAGGGCGTCGGCAACGCTGAATCCCGCGAGCTGCTCGGCTGACCAGTGATGAGCACCGGCACCGAGACCGGTCAGCGGCGGCGCCGCGTGCGGCTAACCCCGATGCGGTCGATCCCGGTCGAGTTCACCGGGGAGCGGGCCGGCGAGGGACCGCTCACCTTGGGCCAGCTCAACGTCTACACATGGGTGAGCGCGAAGCCGGACGACTTCTACGCGCTCTTGTGCGTCGAGTTCCCGGTGCCGGCGGTGGTCTCCGTCGACGACGCCGCCGAGGCGATCGCGGTGCTGATCGCGCGGCACGAGAGCCTGCGCACCAGCTACCTGCCCGGCGAGCCGCCGCGCCAGCGGGTCGCGGCGGCCGGCATCCAGCTGCTGGAAGTCTGCTCACTCGGCCAGGGACAGTGGGGACCGCCGGACCGTCCCGCGGTGGCCGAGGCGCTCGTCCGGTGGCTGCGCGAGTCACCTGATCCGGGATGGTGTCTAGTGCGCGCGGCGGTGGCCACCGCTCCCGACATGGGCGATCAGGTCATCGCGTGCGCCGCCCGGTTCACGCACCTGAGCATCGACAACGGCGCGATCGGGATCCTCAAGCGCGAATTCGCCGGCCTGCTGGGCGATCCCGCGCGACACCAGGCCGGACGGGGTAACCGGCCCGGCCACCAGCCGCTGGACCAGGCCGAGCTGGAGGCGACGCCGGCCGAGCGGCGCCGGGCCGAGGCGGCACTGGACTACCTGCGGGAGCAGTCGCGGCGGATCCCCCACTGCCTGTACGCGCTGCCGGGCGCCCGGACCAGCGGCGAGGCGCTGGCGGTGGAGCTGTCGTCGGTCGCCGCCGCGATGGCCGTGCAGCGGGTGGCGGCGCGCACCCGGTCCAGCCGGTCCAGCATCGTGCTCGCCGCCATCTGCGCCGTGGTCGCCCGCCGTGCCAGCTACCCGGAGCTGGTGCTCCCGCTGATTTCCAGCAACCGTTTCGAGCGCCACCTGGTGAACTACGTCGGCTCCTTGTCCCAGGTCTCGTTCGCTACCATCAAGATCGGCGGAAGAAGCTTCGACGAGCTGGTCCGCCATGCCTGGACCACGGTGATTGGAGCGAGCCGGCACGGCAGGTACGACACGGCCAAGCGGGACGCCATGGGCGAACTGATCGAGCACGAACGGGGCCTGCGCATCAACTACGCCCCGTTGTTCAACAACCACGTCCCTGAGTCGTGGTCCGCGCTCACCGCAGGCAGCGGGTTCCAGCCCGAGGAGATCGACGTCGCGCTTGCCCTGACCGAGCTGCGGTGGCGCCCGGTGCCGGTCAGCGCACTGCCGGTCCGGTCTACCCTCCACCAGATTGACGGCTGCCTGCGGCTGGACGTGTGGAGCGGTGACGTCGGC
>JAICSB010000211.1 GCA_025937115.1 Pseudonocardiaceae bacterium
CGCGGCGAACACCGCTCGATCCGCCCAATCCAGGCGAGGCTTCGGATTAGCTCTGCGCAACACAGCGACCTCGTGGCGCAGGACAAGCAGTTCGCCATCCTTGGACGCCAGCCGAGTAACCGGACAAAGATCAGATAGAGCAGCCGCAACGGCACGGCTCACGATCACGCCTTGCCAGGCAAAGCACCCCAGTCACGGCAGGTCGGAGGTGCACTCCGACTTCTGGAACCCCACGTGTGTCCCGAACATGGAGAGGAGCTTGATGGTGTAGGCAGAGCTTCTTGATGTGGTGCTGCGCGGGAGATGAAGGTTGTGGCCCTTCGGCGTCGCCCTGCGGGGGGAGGCGTCAAACCGCCTCATGCTGCGTTGGCTGAAGACCGTCGTGGTGAGCGATGAGGAAAAGGCGCAGGTATGCGTCAGGTAGGGATCAGGAAGGCGAGCGCAAGCGAATCGTTGATGAAGTGTCGTAACAGAAACAGGGGACATCGAAACCGGGGCGTGTGGGGTGTTCCGGGATGAGTCTGGCGGGTGCCCGCTGACTGGCCAGGCGGGTGTGTCACGAACGCGGAAGGGAGCTTGAGGTAGGACGAGCTTCTTGACGCGGTACTGCGTGGAAGATGAAGGTAGGCCCTTCGGAGCCGCCCTGCGGAGGGAGGCTCCAAACCGCCCTCTGCTGCATTAGCTGAAGACTGTTGTGGTGAGCGACGAGGGAAAAGGCGTCGTAAGAGGCGTCAGGTAGGGATCAGGAAGACGAACGCTGTTGAAGTGTCGAAAGCCAAACAGATGGCGTCAAAACCGGGGTGTTCGCCTCATCCCGGGATGAGTCTGGCAGGTGTCCGCTTACTGGCCAGGTGGCGCCCGGCACGAAGGTGACGTGAGCCTGATCTGCTGCTTCTGCGTGGAACGTGAGAAGGCGTGCCCCGACATGTCCGCTCAATGATGGGTGGTGAGAGGGAGCATCCCAAGCGGCAGAAACCGTGAGGGATTGAGTACCGTCGCGGGGTGCGCCGGCGGACCTGCTCGTAGTAGCTGTGAAACCCCTGTAATGGGGGTGGAGCCAAGGGGCAGGGTTATCCGTGGCTGAGTTCGTTCGATCAACCAAACGCCTGTTTGGGAGGAGTTAGATGGACAAGCTGAAGTCACGAGGCAAGCCGTTTGATATCTCGAAGTGGGAAGTCTGGGAGGCTTTCCAGGTGGTGAAGAAGAATAAGGGTGCACCGGGAGTGGATGGTCAGTCCATCGCCGACTTCGAATCCGACCTGAAGAACAATCTGTACAAGGTGTGGAATCGGATGTCGTCGGGGAGCTATTTTCCTCCTCCGGTGCGGGCGGTGGAGATACCGAAACAGCATGGTGGTGGGACGAGGATGCTCGGAATTCCTACCGTCGCCGACAGAGTTGCCCAGACGGTGGTAGCCAGGAGACTGGAAGGCAAGGTCGAGCAGATCTTCCATCCCGACTCTTATGGCTACCGGCCGAACCGGTCGGCACTGGATGCGGTGGCGATATGCCGAAAACGCTGCTGGAAGACCGATTGGGTGATCGACTTGGACATCCAAAAGTTCTTCGACAGCGTTCGGTGGGACCTCACCATCAAGGCGGTGGAGGCACACACTGACGTTCCGTGGGTGGTGCTCTACGTCAAGCGGTGGCTGAAAGCACCGCTGCAATTATCCAACGGGACGCTTGCTGAACGCGACCGGGGCACTCCACAAGGGTCTCCGGTTTCGCCGGTGCTGGCGAACCTGTATCTGCACTACGCGTTCGACATGTGGCTGCGCCGGGAGTTCCCGACAGTGACGTTCGAACGGTACGCAGACGACGCGATCGTGCACTGCGTTACTGAAAGCCAGGCTCGGCGAGTACTGGCGGCGATCACGCACAGGATGGAAGAGGTTGGGCTGCGGCTGCACCCAGCCAAGACCAAAATCGTGTACTGCAAGGACGGTCGACGACGAGGCGAGTACGAACACGCCTCGTTCACGTTCCTGGGGTTCACGTTTCGGCCACGCGCCGCACGAGACAGAAAGGGCGGGAGATTCCTGTCTTTTCAGCCAGCGATCAGCAAGGACGCCCTGAAGAAGATCAGCGGAGAAGTCCGTGGTTGGCGGCTTCATCGCAGGGTCAACCTCACCTTCGTCGAGCTCACCAAGGAGACCAATCCGATCGTGGCGGGCTGGATGCACTATTACGGCCATTTCTACCGGTCGGAGCTGTATCCCCTCCTAGCGCGCATCAACGCCTACTTGGTGCGATGGATCCGCGACAAGTACAAGCGGCTACAGGGATCAAAGAAAGCCCACCGCAAACTTCAGGAGATCGCCGTGAGGTATCCCCGTATGTTTGCGCATTGGAAGTGGGTTCCCTTCGCCTGGTGATCAGGGTGACAAGAGCCGTATAAGTCGAGAGGCTTACGTACGGATCTGTGGGAGCCGGGAGGTGAGATTCCTCCCGGCTACCCGACTGTCCGGCATGTAGACGACGCGAGCCTGATCTGCTGCTTTCGCGTGGAACGGGAGAAGGCGTGCCTTGACACAGCTCACCTTGGTGAAGGTGAGCGAGAGGGAGCGTCCCAAGCGGCTGAAACCGCAAGGGATTGAGTACCGTCGCAAGGCGCGCCGGCGGACCAACTCGTAGTAGTGATGAAGCCTCTGTAATGGAGGTGGAGCGAAGGGGTTGGGTCATCCGTGGCTGTTGTTCGTTCGATCAACCAGGCCCTGGGCCTGGAAGGAGTCGTGTGGACGAGCTGAAATCACCAGGCAAGCCGTTCGATATTTCGAAGCGGGCGGTCTGGGAGGCATACCAGAAGGTGAAGGCCAATAAGGGCGCGCCTGGGGTCGATGAGGTGTCGATCGAGGAGTTCGAGAAGGATCTGAAAAACAATCTGTTTAAGATCTGGAACCGGATGTCTTCGGGTTCGTACTTTCCGCCCCCGGTGCGCGCGGTCGACATCGCCAAACCCCATGGCAGCGGCACCCGAACGCTCGGGGTACCGACGGAGGCGGCATAGTGCCGCGTCGTCCAGTGATGGTTTGGGTTTTGTTGTCGTCACGCATCCCTTCCATGCGCTGAGTGGGCAGCGGCTGGAGGTTCTGTTCGTCAAGCGCCGGGCGGGGGATTCGGTGTTCGTGTGCTCCGGTGGTGTCAGTGGCCAGATGACGGTGTCCCGGTCGTGGACCGATCGGGGTGAGCCGTCCCAGTCGCATCGGTTGTCGGCCGAGGGTCTGGCCGAGCTGTTTGCGGTGACACGCGCGATCCAGCGTCGTTGATTGCCGTGCCTGGCAACGGCACACTCTTGTGTGATGAAAGAGCACAAGAACGATCTGGCTGGGTTGTCGGTCCGGGCGCTGCGGGCGCGACGGCGGCGGCTCGCGGCGCGGCTGGGGGATGTGGAGGCGGTGCTGGCCGGGTCGCTGGTGGAGCAGACACGGCGCTGCGGCAAGCTGGGCTGCCGCTGCGCCGGGGGCGACCCGCACGGCCCGTATGCCTACTTCGCTGCGAAAACAGCGGGTCGGGGGCGGTTGAGGTACGTGCCTTCGAACCTGGTGGCCCTGGTGCGGGCCGGCCTGGCTCGCGGCGAGCAGGTCGAAGCGGTGCTGGCGGAGATCTCGGCGATCAACGCCGAGCTGCTGGTCAGGCGAGAACTGAGGTAGTCGGTGACCGCCGCCGCGCCGGGTGCCGTGTTGACCGGATCCTTGCGGGCCGAAGCGGTGACGGTGCTGGCCAACATGACGATGGCGGCGCTGAAAGGCGGCGGTGATGAACGGCGAGACAAAGATCAGCAGCACGCACCGCGACCGGCTGGCGGTGATCTACCTGCGGCAGTCGTCGATGGCGCAGGTCCGCGAGCACACCGAGTCGACGACGCGCCAGTACGGCCTGGCCGAGGTGGCGGTCGCCCTGGGGTGGGCCCGCCAGGACGTGGTGGTCATCGACACCGATCTGGGGGTCTCCGGTCGGTGGGGCGTGGCCCGGGTGGGGTTCACCGAGCTTGTCGGCCGGGTATGTTCCGGCGAGGTCGGGGCGATTTTCGGGATCGAGATCTCCCGGCTGGCCCGCTCGAACGCCGAGGTGGCCCGGTTGATGGAGTTCGCTGCGATCACCCAGACGCTGCTGATCGACGCCGATGGCATCTACGATCCCGGCGATATCAACGACCGGATGCTGCTCGGGATGAAAAGCACCATCGGGGAGGTGGAGCTCCACGTCATGGCGCAGCGCCTGGCAGCCAGCAAGAAGGCCGCGGCCGAGCGCGGCGAGCTGCGCACCCCCCTGCCCGTCGGATATGTCCACGACCAAGCCGGCGAGGTCGTCATCGACCCCGACGCCGAGGTCGCGGCCGCGATCCGTGACCTGTTCGCCGCCTTTGCCGCGTGCGGCTCGGCCTACGGTGTGGTCACCGCGTTCACCGACCGGCGCTTCCCGCTGCGCGCCTACGGCGGAGCCTGGGCCGGGCAGCTGCGCTGGGGCCGCCTCACCCACGCCCGAGTGCTGGGAGTGCTGAAAAACCCGTGCTACGCCGGGGCGTACGTGCATGGCCGCTACACCTCGCGGCGCACCGTCGAGCCCGACGGCACCGTGCGCACCAACCTCATCGAACGGCCCCGCGCCCAGTGGCCCGTGCTGATCCACGATCACCACGAGGGCTACCTCAGCTGGGCCGAGTACCTGGCCAACGAGACAAAACTGGCCGCCAACCGGACCAACGCCGGGGCCCGGCCACCCCGCGAGGGATCGGCGCTGTGTCAGGGGATCATCACCTGCGGGTCCTGCGGCAAGCCTATGCGCACCAACTATCGCTCCGGCCAGAAACCCTCCTATGAGTGCTCGCGCCGCGCCGATGGGCTCACCACCCCGACCTGCCGATCCATCGCCGCGTCCGCAGTCGACGTCGCAGTCGCCGACAGGCTGCTCCAAGCGCTCAATCCCGCCGAGATCGCGCTCGCCCTGGCCGCCGCCGACGACGTCACCGATCGGCACCAACGCATCAGCCGCGCCGCCGAACTCGCCGTCGAACGCGCCCGCTATGAGGCTGACCGGGCCGAACGCGCCTTCTGCCAGGTGGAGCCAGAAAACCGGCTGGTCGCTCGCACCCTGGAGGCCCGGTGGGAGACCAAACTCGCCGCTTTGACCGAAACCGAGCAGGCCCTGGCCGCCGCCCACGATGCCCGCCCGCCCTTACCCACCCGAGTCGAGTTGGAGAACCTGGCCGCCGACCTGCCCGGACTCTGGCAGGCACCCACCACCAGCAACAAGGACCGCAAACGGCTGCTGCGCACCCTGATCGCCGACGTCACGCTGCTGCCCGAAACCGATCCCACCACAGCGCGAATCGGACTCCGCTGGCACACCGGCTCCACCAACGAACTCCTCGTGACCCGGCCGCTGCCACCCGGCCCGGCCAAGCGCAGCCCCTCACCAGCAGTCGAGCTCATCCGCCAGCTCGGCCCGACCACCGACACCCGAGATATGGCCGACAAGCTCAACGCCGCCGGGCTGACCACCGGCCACGGGCAACCCTTCGACGTCGCCGCCGTCCAATGGATCCGCCACGCTTACCGCATCCCCGCCCCTACGCCCTACGCCAACGGAGAGATCAGCGTCGCTGACGCCGCCGGGCGACTCGGTTGCAGCATCGGTGTCATCTACGACTGGATCACCACCGGCAAACTCACCGCCCGCCGCGGAGCCGGCAACCGGCTCTGCATCCCCTGGACCGAGCACGTCGCACTCGAGTGCCGCCGCCGTATCACCGAGTCCGGGCACCTCAACCCCGCAGCCCGGCGCACCAAACCCCGCACCCGAGCCTGACCCCACCGGAAAATGTCAGTGCCCTCCGGCACCATGGCACCCAACCGTTCAACCAGCTCTGCACCGCACCAACGAGAAGATCCCGACACGCGATTGCAGGAGGGGCAGTATGAAATCACCGTCCCAATCCCCAACGTGGGTACGCAGCGCTTCGAGCGACTGGAGCCGAACTCAAGAAGGTTTGGGTTGGGAGCGGGCGGGTAAGTCGGAACCCATGTTCGCCGCAGAGAATCTCCGGGACTGGCTGGGTCACACTGTGATC
>JAICSB010000429.1 GCA_025937115.1 Pseudonocardiaceae bacterium
GTGCTGGCCGCCATGGGTGGCGGCGTGCTGGTGTTGGCGATCTTCTGTGTGGTGGAGACGAAGGTCGCCGAACCGATGTTCCAGCTGCGGCTGTTCCGGATCCGGGCGTTCACCGCCGGCAACCTGGCCAGCCTGCTCTCGGGCCTCGGGCGCGGCGGCCTGATGTTCATTCTGATCATCTGGCTGCAGGGCATCTGGCTGCCCCAGCACGGCTACAGCTTCGCGTCCACCCCCTTGTGGGCGGGCATCTACATGCTGCCCCTCACGGTGGGTTTCCTCATCGTCGGACCGGTATCGGGTTGGTTGTCCGACCGGTTCGGGGCACGGTCGTTCGCCACCGGCGGCATGATCATCGCTGCGGGCAGCTTCGGATGGCTGGCGCTGTTACCGGTGAACTTCAGCTACCGGGAATTCGCCTTGGTGCTACTGCTCAACGGAATGGGGATGGGGCTGTTCGCGTCCCCGAACCGGGCCAGCATCATGAACAGCCTGCCACCCAACCGGCGCGGGGTCGGCGCGGGAATGAGCACCACGTTCCAGAACGCGGCCATGGTGCTCTCGATCGGAATATTCTTCAGCCTGATGGTCTCGGGGTTGGCCCGGTCCTTGCCGCAGACCATGTCCGCCGGTTTGATCGCCCAGGGCGTACCCGCAGCAGACGCGATGCAAGTGGCGGCACTGCCGCCGGTGGCGGTGCTGTTCGCCTCCCTGCTCGGCTACAACCCCGTCCAGACCCTGTTGGGCCCCACCGTGCTGCACCAACTGCCGGCCGGGCACGCTGCCTATCTGACCGGCCGTGGCTTCTTTCCCGCGTTGATCTCCCAACCATTCTCCGACGGGTTGACCATCGCGTTCGGCTTTGCCATCGCCGCCTGCCTGATTGCCGCGATCGCGTCCTGGTTGCGGGGCGGAAAATACGTCTACACCGAACCGGAGCCGGCCGTCCCGACCTCGACGCCGCAACCGGTGGCCCGCTGACCGCGGTTTCGTCCCGTGACCGGCGGTACCCGTCGTCGGCACGTTTGGTCACGACAGGTTTGGGCGTATAGGCCGTCTTCAGATCCACGCTGGGTAGGAACAGGTGCCGTGGCACGGTGCGGACAGCGGCCTCCCACCCGCAGGTCAGGTGCGTCCCTTGCTCCGTCGGGTGCCCCCAGTCGCCGGTGAAGTGGTTCACCGCGCCGGACCGCCCAGCGGCAGTGCGCGGGGCACGAACTCCACCCCGCACAACGGGTGCACACTGCGGGTCACCGTCGAATAGGCCCCACGGTGGGTGTCGGCGTCGGCCAGCGACCGCAGATACCAGCTCACCGGACTGAATCAGAGGCGCGGCCGCCGTCGACGTTCTCCTCTATCTCCGCGTTCCAGCCAGTCGCGTAGCAGAGGCACTTTTCGCAGTAGTAGACGACCTCGCAACCACAGTCCTCGCCCTCGCAGGTGACGTGCGCCAGGTCCGAACCGGCCAGCAGCTCCGCGCACATGGTGAAGTAGGTCCGTGGCAGGTACTAGTCGGTCAGCAGGCCATCGGCCGCCAGTAGGTGCACCCGCGATTCCGGTAGCCGGCGCTGTTCGTCCTGGTCGCTCATCCGAGCCACTCACTCAAAGCGACGCACAGTGAGATGGCCTCATCCTCGGCCAGCGTCAGCACGCACTGACAGGTGACGTGCGGGATCGACCACGATCTGCCCGTCTCGCTTACTCACCACCACCTTGGTGAACGCGATGCCGGCACTGTGCTTCAAGCAGGTGGCATGGATGACACGCCGATGGTGGTGGGCTCGATGCTCGCTCTGTGGCGGCTGCTCTGGTGCGTTCACCCGCAAGACAATGCGGCCGAGATCGACCTAGTTGTCCACACTCCGTGGACCCTGGCCGCCGATACCGAAGCGGTTACGGAGGCTGTCGAGCTCCCACACCCGGCGCCGCGCACGCCGGTCCAAGGTCAGCACCAAGTCTCGGGCTATCGGATCGTTGCGGATTCTGGTGGGAGCGATCCGGTCGGCGGCGTCTAGATGCCGGATCGCCTCGTTGTCCCGATCGCCTTCGGCCTGGGCCCAGGATCGGGCCAGGTCGAAGTGCAATGCAGCGATGCGGTCCTTGCTCCCAAGGGTCTCCACGTCGATCGGCTCCCGCTCGACTCGCTCGGCTGCCGCCGGCCCCTCTCCAAGCTCGGCACCGATGGCGACACGCCAGACGTTGACGTTGGTGGGTCCGAAATGCTGTCGCAACCCGTTCCGCTCACCGGTGAGCGCAGCGATCCGGGCAGCCTCATCGAGATGGTCGACAGCGCCAGCAACGTCGCTGTTCCGGGCCGCGAAATGGGCGCCCATGAGATGCAGCAGCCCGAACGTCTCCGCGCCGAGTGTGTCTCCGTCCCGGATCGTGGTCAACGGCTGAGCATCATCAAGCGCGCGGTCCAGCATTCGCACCGCGCGGCGTCGGCCGCTGGTGCGTGCCACCGAAGGCGCCTTGGCGAACATGGCGAAGGCCTCCAATTCGGGCCGCTCGGCGATTCTGGCGGCTTCGAAGGAACGCTGAGCCGCCAGCTGAGCAAGATGCAGGTAGCCGAAGGTGGTTGCCAAGACGAACGCGTGATAGGTGGTCTGAGTGAGGAGCTCGGCCGCGCGTATCCGCGCGCGTCCCTCACTGGTGGCCAGGTGGACCTGTATCTCCATCAGCACGTCGTCGATGCCCTCGCCTGAGGACCGGTAGCTGGCGGTGTCTCGTAGCTCCATGGCCGACGTTGCCCAGTCGTCGAGCACATCTAATGGGCGAGGCTGTAGATCGGGTACATCGTCGAGACTGGCCTCGTTGAGCCCACGCTCGATCTGAGCGATCACGGTCTTGGCGCGGGCGCTCTCCCGGTCAGGTGGGAGGTAGGGCTGGCCGGTGAGGTCCGCTACCGAGCAGCCAAGGGCGTTAGCCAGGTCCTCGATCAGGCCACGCCGGTTGAACCCGCGCTGACCCAATTCCAACATCGACAGATACTGCTTGCCGATGCCGGCCAGCCCGGCCACCACGTCCAGACTCAACCCGCGGCGACGCCGGATCTTGCGAGCCCGCTCACCGATCGCCGACGCTTCCCCGGCGTCCATAGGTCCCTCTCCTCACCGGACCTCCCACCGAACCCCGGGGAGCTACCCCGGGGCCAAACACCCCGGTGAGGAGGAACCTCCAGGCTACTGCGACGGCATGCGGCGACGGCTACCACGTCAGCTACCCGAAACCGGACTACGGCGACTGCGGCGTCATGATCACCAGCCGGGTGCGGGCACGCACCGACGACTTCGGTGACCGGGTCGGCTACCTTCCCTCCCGAGTCGCTGCGGTCACCCTGCCCGCGCCCCACGGGCCGATCCAGATCATCGGCGCCTACGTCCCCTCCCGCGACGCCAGCCTCGAGAAAACCGCGCGGAAGAGGAAATGGCTGGCCGCCTGCACCGCCGCGCTCGCCTCCCGTAACCCCACCCACGCCATGGTGTTCCTCGGCGATCTCAATGTCCTCGAACCCGACCACCAGCCCCACTACAAGTTCTTCGCGCCCTTCGAATACGACTTCTACCGTCAACTCACCCACGACTGCGGCCTCATCGACGCCTTCCGAGCTCTCCACCCCGAGAAAATCGAGCACAGCTGGGTCGGCCGCACCGGCGACGGCTACCGCTACGACCAC
>JAICSB010000187.1 GCA_025937115.1 Pseudonocardiaceae bacterium
GCCAGAAGTTGTACCGGTACTCGCCGCGCCGGGTGATGTAGGGGATGCGGTCCGTCGAGTCGAGCACCTCCCGGATCTCGGTGCGCAGCGCCTCGAACCGGGACCCCCCGGTCAGCTCAGTGACGGTCTCGGCGTTGCGCTCCCGCACCCAGGACAGCGCCCGCTCGCCGGTGACGGCCTCCAACCACTGGTACGGGTCGCTCGTGAGTGCGAAAGAGTGCCCTAACACTGTTTGCCACTCACGAGTTGTCCACAGCTGCCTGGTAGAGGTCCCGTTTAGCGACGCCGTGGGCGGTCGCTACGGCGGCGACGGCTTCCTTGAGCCGCTCCCCCGAGCTCACCCGCTCGGTCACCTCGTCGACGAGGTCAGCGACCTCGGGCGGATCGGCGGCAGGCGCACCGGACAGTACGACAGTGACCTCGCCGCGCACGCCGTCGGCGGCCCACTGGGCGAGCGCGCCCAACCCCCCCCGGCGAACCTCTTCGTAGGGCTTGGTCAGCTCCCGGCAGACCGCCGCGGCCCGGTCCGGGCCGAGCACATCGGCAGCGTCGGTCAGCGTCGCGGCCAGCCGGTGCGGCGACTCGAAGAACACACAGGTGCGCGCTTCACTCGCAAGGCCGGCCAGCCAGCGCCGGCGAGGACCACCCCGGCGCGGCGCGAAACCCTCGAAGCAGAACCGATCGGTGGGCAGCCCGGACACGGCCAACGCGGTGGTCACCGCCGACGGGCCAGGCAGGCAGGTCACCCGCAGCCCGTCGGCCACGCAGGCCGCCACCAGCCGGAACCCTGGGTCGGACACGGCGGGCATCCCGGCGTCGGTCACCAGCAGCACCGTCGCGCCGCCGCGGATCGCCGCCAGCAATGGGGGAAGCCGAGCCACCTCGACGGCGTCGTAGTGCGAGACTATCCGGCCGGCCACGCTCACGCCGAGCGCCGCGGCCAGCGCACGCAGCCGGCGGGTGTCCTCGGCGGCAACCACGTCCGCGCGACCCAGCGCCTCGACCAGACGCGGCGAGGCGTCCCGCGAGTCGCCGAGTGGGGTGGCCGCCAGTACCAGCGCCCCAGCACCTGCCTCCGCTGAACTTCGGGCGCCAGAATCTCGGCCGTCAGAACCTGAGGTGACGGAGCCCGACGTGCCTTGCATGACGACGAGCCTACGATCGGGTCCGTGATGGCGGTCCGGGAGGCGCACTCCGACACCCCGGTAGTCGGCATTGGACGGATGCCTCCGGCATCGACCAAGCCAGCCGAGCCGCTGCAGCGGCTGGTGCCGCGGCCGCTCACCGACCGTGCGCGCAGCTGGGCGGTGACGCTGAGTCTGACCCTGATCGCCGGCCTGGTGCGGCTGTGGAATCTGGGCTATCCCACCGACCGCGGTACCCCGGTGTTCGACGAGAAGCACTACGCGCCGCAGGCCTGGCAGATGCTGCGCACCGGCGGGGTGGAGGACAACGCGGGCTACGAGCTGGTCGTGCACCCCCCGCTGGGCAAGCAGCTCATGGCGCTGGGCGAGGCGGTGATGGGCTATGACAGCTGGGGCTGGCGACTGTCCGCCGCGCTGGCCGGCACGGTAAGCGTGGCGCTCATCGTGCGGATCGTGCGTCGGATGACCAGATCGACCCTGCTCGGCGGGATCGCCGGAGTGCTGCTCATCGCCGATGGCGTCAGCGAGGTGCAGTCGCGCATCGGGATGCTGGACATCTTCCTCGCGACGTTCATCCTCGCGGCATTCGGCTGCCTGATCATCGACCGGGAGCAGGTGCACGAACGGCTGGCCACGGTGGTCAGGGAGGGTCGTGTCGCCGACACCGACTTCGGACCCCGGCTCGGGGTGCGCTGGTGGCGCTTCTCAGCCGGGGTGCTGCTCGGACTGGCCTGCGGCACGAAATGGTCTGCGGTGTACTACCTCGTCGCGTTCGCGGGGTTGAGCCTGGTCTGGGACGCCTGCGGGCGGCGCATCGCGGGTGTCCGCCGGCCCTGGGCGGGCACCCTGCTTCGAGATCTCACGCCGGCATCGTGGGCACTGGCGGTGGTTCCGGTCGGGGCTTACCTGGCGACCTGGTGGGCCTGGTTCAGTAGCGAGACAGGCGTCGACCGGCATGCCGTAGGCAACCAGATCGGCGCGGGTGGCCCGCTGTCGTTCGTGCCGGGGGCGCTGCGGTCGCTGTGGTACTACAGCGCCGCCGTGCTGCGCTTCCACGAGAACCTGGTCACGCCCGCCCACCCGCACCCGTGGGAGTCCAAACCGTGGAGCTGGCCGATGGGGCTGCGGCCGATGCTCTACTACTACGAATCCGGTGCCGGTGCGCCCGGATGCGGACGTCAGGACTGCGTCGCGAGCGTGATGCTGGTCGGCACCCCGGCGATGTGGTGGCTCACTGTGCCGGTGCTGGCTTGGGCGTTGTGGCGGGCGGCCACCGGACCGGACTGGCGTTACGCGGCGGCGCTGACCGGGTACGCGGCCGGTTGGCTGCCCTGGTTTCTCAATATCCACCGCCAGATGTACTTCTTCTACATGACACCGGTGGCGCCGTTTCTGATCATCACCGTGACGTTGGTGCTGGGTGAAATCCTCGGCCGAGCTCGGGACGGCGCTGAGCGGCGAGGCACGGGGCTGCTGGTGGTCTCGCTGTATGTCGGGCTGGTGGTGGCCAACTTCATCTGGCTCTGGCCGATCCTCACCGGTGGCTCGATCACCCCGGAGCACTGGAATGCCGAACTCTGGCTGCCCTCCTGGCGCTAAACCATCGCTGGTGGTTCACGCCAGCTCGATGGCGTCACCCGAGACGGTGATCTGACGTCGAGCGAGCGGTCGTGATGCTGGCCCCTCCACGACCGAACCGTCCGCGATGGCGAACCTGCTCCCGTGACAGGGGCAGTCGATCGTCCCATTGGCGACCTTGTTCACTGTGCAGCCCCGGTGCGTGCAGATCGCCGAGAAGGCGGCGAAGGTTCCCGGCACTGGCTGGGTCACCACCACCTTCTTGCCGGCGATCACAGTACCGCCACCGACGGGGATGTCGCTGGTGCTCGCCAGCCGATCACCCGTGCTGCCGGCAGGCTCCGGCTGTGCCGGAACTGTCGGTGTCAGGGGAGCTTCCGACGGCACCTCAGCGCTTTGACTCCCGGAGCTGCCACAGGCGACGAGCGCGGCGCATGCCGCGAGGGCCCCGGCACCGGTCATGACGGCGCGCCGGGCCACGTCGGATCCGTATCGAGTGTCGTCGGGCATCTCTCTCCTTGCCAGCCGGAACCCCTACCAGCCGATCACAGTACCTCCTGGTGGGACCGAACCACTCCGGGTTCACAGACGAACGTCTGGCCATAGGGAGGTATATATATATGATCAACAGTGCCGACCACGCCTCCGCCCCGACCCGCGGAGCTCAACCTGCCAAACACCTCCATTGGGCAGATTCCGGGCGTACCAAACCCGTCCGGCGCAGTGTCGACCTGTCCCCGACCTATCACATCAAGCTCACGCAGTGGTGCGCCGAGACCGCCGACGTCATCGGCACCGCCCGGGTCACCGGCCAGGACGTCATCCGGGCCCTGGTCGCTCGGCTGCTGATGGACGAAAGTCTCGCTCGCAAGATCCGAGCCGACCTCAGCATCGACATCTGACGCTGCGGCTGGCGTTAGCCGGGCTGGGGCGCTCCCAGCTGCTCGCGAAGGAATCTCACGGTGGCGTCCCAGGCCTTGGCGGCCTGCTCCGGGTGGTAGGTACCGAGCAGGTTCTCGTCGTTGAAGAAGGCGTGCCCGGCCGGGTAGAAGCGGAAGTCGGGTCGTTGCCCGCTCTGCTTCTCGATGGTGTCCGCGAGCTGGCGGACCTGGTCGGGGCTTTGCATCTGGTCCTGCTCACCGAAGTGGCCCAGCAGGGGCGCGGACAGGCCCTCGAAGCTCGGATAGTCCTCACCGAGGACGGCGTAGAACGGCACTGCGGCACCGATCTTGTCGCCCTGCTGCGCGGCGAGCACGAGCACGAAGCCGCCGCCCATGCAGAACCCCACCACGCCGACCGTCGGGCTGGTGACCGCGTCGCTGGCCAGCAGGTAATCCACCGCGCCGCCCAGATCACGGGCCGCCTGATCCACCGGCAGCTCCTGCATGAGCCGGCCAGCTTCGTCAGCGTCATGGGTGGTGGCGCCACCGTACAGGTCCGGGGCCAGCGCGACGAAGCCCTCGGCGGCCAGCCGGTTCGCCACATCGGCGATATGGCTGGTCAGCCCCCACCACTCCTGGATCACCACGACTCCGGGACCGCTACCGCCCTCCGGCACCACAAGATACCCATGCGCGGTACCCCCGTTGGACGCGAAGCTGACGTTCTGCAGCGAGTTCCCCATGTCCCCAATCCCAGCACAACCCCCCACCTGCCGCATCCCGCAGACCGCCAAACGGTTCGGTGTGGTGCCCGCAGACCGCCAAACGGTTCCGAATGGCGGCCAGCTACCCACCGCAGACCGGTGGGGTGTTTAGAGGATGCGGCGGCCGGTTTCGGCGGCGGAGTAGCCGCCTAGGGCATCGATGGAGGCGCGGAAGTCGTCGTCGGTGAGGAGGTGCCATAGGGGAACTAGTTGCGGGGAATCGTAGGTCTGCTGGGTGAGCACCAGGTCGTATGGCTCGTGCGCGACGGGTACGAAGTCCAGCCCGAACGGCCGGGTGGCTGGGCGGATGCCGAGTCCCACATCGGCTCGCCCGGCAGCTACCGCCGCGGCGACGGCGAGATGGGTGTGCTCCTCGCGTTCATAGCCGGTGACGTCGGCCGGCGCCATACCGTGACGGCGCAGCTCGTGGTCAAGCAGCACCCGGGTACCCGCGCCGCGTTGCCGGTTGACATAACGCAGCTCCGGCCGACTCAGATCCGCGATGCCGGTGATCTCCAGTGGGTTACCCGCAGCGACGATCAGTCCCTGCTCGCGGTGCACCAGTCGGATCACCATCAGATCTGCGCGACCAACCACCCGTGGCAGGTAGGGCACGGTGTACTCGCCGGTCGCCGGATCGAGCAGGTGCGAGCCGGCGACGTGACACAGCCCGTCGCGTAGTGCCACCAGCCCGCCCAGCGAGCCGACGTTGGACGACGCGAGGGTCACGCCCGGATCGATCCCGCGCAGCGCCGAGGAAGCCAGATCGAGCACCAGGTCGTGCGAGCCGATCGCGACGATCGTGCGGTCGATGTCAGCCAGCCCGCGCAGCAGTTGCACGTCCACGTCAGTTCCGGCGTGGTGACCCTCCAGCCCGGCGGGCACGACCAGCAGCCCATCGGCCCGCACCAACGAGGTCAGCACCCCAGCCCCCCGTGGCAACGGGGTGGCCACGATCCGCCCCCCGACCCGGCCCAGCCGCACCCGCACCCAGTCGTCCATCCCGAGCGGGGAGGCGAGCTTGCGGGCCAGCCGGGCCACGACCGTCTGACGGGTCACCGTTGTGGTGCCTTGAAGGGCCGCCAACACCGGGGCGGCGAAGATGTCGAAGGTCAGCGCGGCGGACACCGGGTACCCGGGCGCACCGAGTACTGGAGTAGTGCCCACGACGCCGAGGACCACCGGGTGCCCAGGTCGCACCGCAACACCGTGCACCACCAGCGTGCCCACCCGGGCCACCACCGACGCGGTGTGATCGCCCCGACCGGCGCTCGATCCGGCGATGATCACCACCAGGTCAGCGCACTTCGCCGCGGCGAGCAGGGCAGCCGCGATCCGCTCGGGGTCATCCGGCTCGATGGGCAGCGACAGGACGTCGCAGCCGTGTTCAGTGGCCTGACCGGCGAGCATCAGCGAGTTGGTATCAACGATCTCGCCGATACCGGGCTCGCAACCCAACGGCCGGATCTCATCGCCGGTGGGCAGCACCGCGACGACCGGTCGGCGGCGCACCAGCACCTCAGCGACACCCGCCGCCGCGATGGCGGCAACATCTACCGCCCGCAACCGGTGCCCTTGGGGCAACAACAGCTCGCCCGCCGCGACGTCCTCACCGATGGAACGAACATGCTGATAGGGCACCGCTGCAGCGACCAGCTCAGCACCAACGCTCGAGTCTGGGTCCGGGCCGACGAGGTGGACGTGCTCGCGCATCACCACCGCATCCCGGCCCTGCGGCACGGGGTCGCCGGTGTCAATGACGTCGAAGTCGGTCAGCGTGATTGGTGTGGACGGGCTGGCGCCCACGGTATCCACCGAGCACACTGCCACACCGTCCATCCCAGCGGAGTCGAACGCCGGGGAGGAGCGTCGCGCCCACACCGGCTCGGCGGTGATCCGACCGATCGCCTCGGCCAGTCCCCGCCGCTCAACGCCCACCCGGGTCGGGCAGCCGGCGGCAGCGCGGGCCGCCCGCCACGCGTCCAGCGCCTGGACCGCCGGAACGTCGCGGATGAACGGGCTGCGCGGCACAGCGGGGACGCTACCGGGAATTCAGCACGTCAGGATGCTGCTCCGGTGCCGGCGAGTCGGGCATTGCGCGCGGA
>JAICSB010000153.1 GCA_025937115.1 Pseudonocardiaceae bacterium
AGCCATCCGCCGCGCGCTTGTCGCGCGGGATCGCGGATGTGCGTTTCCGGGCTGCGATCGGCCACCGGGAATGTGTCAGGCGCATCACTGTCGGCACTGGATCGACAATGGTGAAACCAGCGTCGAGAATTGCGTTCTGCTCTGCGAAACGCATCATCGGCACGTGCACCACACCGGCTGGGAAATCCTTATCCACCACGGCCACGTCGAATTCATCCCACCCGCAATCATCGACCGCACCCGCACCCCACTGCACAACCCACTGCGCTGCTAGTCGGTAGAAGCGACAGCATCGCCGGTTCTCCCGGTCCAACCGAGCACTCTCACCGGCCTACGGTGACCGATCGTCGTGGGTTTCACCTCGGGCGGCGCCCCTTCGGCCGTTCTACCTGGGGGGTGAGCGTCGGTGCAAGGCAGCCAGCATGCGGTTGTAGGCCTGCCGCGCCTCCTCGTCGTCGTCGACATCGGAACTGACCCCGACGGTCATGTTGTCCGCACCGCGGGAAGCTGACCCGACCCCGGCGAGGGCCTGGCGACGGGCCGATTCCAGCCAGTCGCCGAGCCGAGCTCGGGAGCCGGTGGCGCTCCATTGGGCAACGACGGCGAGCATCAGCAGCATCATCAGAACGTCGCCACCGACCCACATGATCGCCCCAGACAAGTTCTGGTCCTCAAGCAGGGAGGGACCCCAGCCCGGACGCATCATTGCTGTGCTGGGGGCCAGCGGATAGCTGGTGAGCATCAGCGCCACCCCCACCAGCGTGTCTGCTCCCATCGCCAAGCCGAGCAGGGCGAACCGGACGATATGCGGCACCGGCCACGGGCTGGCCTCCGAGCCGGCCAACGGCCAGAACATCAGATAACCGCTGACCAGGTACAGGATCTGCTCGCCATGGTGCACCAGAGGCTGGGTGGCCATTAGTTCCTGGAAACCAGTGAGATGCGTGACTACCAGCGCCGCGGTATAAAAACCCACCGTCAGCACGGGGAAGGTCAACCATCGCGCCAGGCGGCTGCTCGGGGAGCGGTTCAACCAGAGCCGGACGGGTTGCCCCCAGATCAGCAACACCGGCACCACCATGATCAACAGGAGATGCTGGATCATGTGCACCCACAACAACGCATGCCCGTACGCCTCAATGCTGCTGTGCACCGAAACCAGCAACACCGCAACTCCGGCCAACCAGGACACCGTTGCCCACGGCGGCCAGCGCGGCTCGGTCGTCCGCGAACGGCGGACCACGGCGATCAGGTAACCGACCACCGCGAGCGCGGCGAGTACGTCCACGACGGGTGCCGAGGCCCAAGTCGTCACAGCGGTCTGCCAGGTCAGCGGTGGGATGTCCGGCTCCCCTCTCCCGTAGTGGCCAGCCAAGGCAAGCGTAACGCGACATCCGTGCAGGTGTACTTTCCGCCGACGAGCGACGCTGCGCACGATTTGCCCTAGTATCGCAATTGCAGTTAAAGGGCAGCTGTGGAGGGGGTCCGGTGCACCCGATTCAGATTGAGGTGCTACTGCTTTCTGTCTCACGTGGTGATCAGCTGAGATGGCGCGTCGTGGGAGGCGACCTACCACCGGGATGTCGACCCGATGATCGGGCGCGTGAACTCGCCGGCCTCGGCGCCGACGTTCCTACCGCGACAGTCGTGCATTCGACGTCCTGGCGACCCAACGCAGATGGGCTGATCCTCACTTACGCAGTCCTGCCGGACCCCGATCCGGCCGAAGGCACCTTGCATGCCGTTCCGGCCGATGTCACAATCGCCTGCTCTGCGGACGCCGCCGCCCCGACCCCGCCGGCGGTCGCGGTCGAGCACGTCCTAGCCCATGCCCTGCGGCACCTGTCCCTGGTGGCCCGCACCAGCCCGGCGGTCGTAGCGGCAGCCGATTCGCACCCGCGGCTATGGCACGCTGTGGTTGCCCACACCCCCGATGTGGCAGGTCAGCTCGTCGGCTCCGGAGCTGAGACGTAGGTCAAGGGAGATCTCCTCGTGCCGCCTCGCCCTCGACTGCTTGCCATTATGGGATCCGGAGAGACCGCACCGACGATGGCGCGGGTGCATCGCATGCTCGTCGAGCGTCTCGGCGCTGCGCCCGTCGATGCGGTGCTGCTCGACAGCCCCTACGGCTTTCAGGAAAACGCTGGCGAGATCTCCCTTCGCACGGTCGGCTATTTTCGGAACCTTCAGATTCCTCTCGACGTCGCGTCGTGGCCTGCCGCGGTCGATGTGCTGCGCCGCGAGCGGGCATTGGTGCGGGTCAAGGACGCCGATTATGTCTTCGCCGGCCCGGGTAGCCCCACCTACGCACTCGGGGTATGGGAGCACAGTCGACTGCGAAATGTCCTGGGTGACAAGCTCATCAACGGCGGATGCGTGACCTTCTCCAGCGCGGCGGCGGCGACCCTGGGAGTCGCGACCGTGCCGGTGTACGAGATCTACAAGGTGGGCGCCACCCCATATTGGGCGCCAGGTCTGGACCTGCTGGCGCAACTCGGGCTACGTGCTGCGGTGATCCCGCATTTCGACAACGCCGAGGGCGGTACCCACGACACCCGGTTCTGCTACCTCGGCGAGCGCCGACTGCGGCTGATGGAGTCGCTGCTGGACAGCGATACGGTCGTTCTTGGCGTGGACGAACACACCGCTGCCCTGTTCGACCTCGATGCGGACACCGTGACTGTGCTGGGTCGGGCCGCACTCACGGTGCGAAAGCAGGCGGTAAGCACCACATTCCCCTCGGGCGTCACCGTACCGATCGACGAGCTTCGGGCGATCGCCGCCGGTGGCAGGCCAACGATCGAGTTTCCGTGCGCCCAACCGCCGGCCGGCGACACGGCTGATCCGCCGCCATCACTGCGCGCGGAGGCCGAACGGCTGGAGTGCGACTTCGACACGGGTCTACGTAACCGTGACGTGACCGCGGCGGTCACCGCCGTCCTTGAGTTAGAGCAGGCGATCGTCGATTGGTCGGCTGACACCGAGGAGATGGACGGCGTCGAGCGACCACGGGCGATGCTGCGCCGCATGGTGACGCGACTGGCCGAGCTCGCCGTGGTAGGTGCGCGGGACCCGCGAGAGGCCGTCGCGCCCCTCGTCGAGACACTCCTCGAGCTGCGGGAGCAGGCCCGCGAAGAAGGTTCATGGACCGTGGCCGACACCCTTCGCGATCGCCTCACCGCAGCCGGAATCGAGGTCCGCGACACCGCTCAGGGGACTTCCTGGCTGCTCGCGGGCAGGTCCGACACCGAGCCGGGCCAACGCAGTGGCGAACGCGTCCAGGTCAGGCAGTCCGGCGGCGAGTAATTCGTGCACCCGACTGTCGTCGATCTCGTCGTAGACGTGCACGAGTCGATTCCGCAGTCCGGCGAGGCCACGGAGCCGCCCGGCCAGCGCGTCCTCGATGACGGCGTGCTCAGCGAGGATGGTGAAGCTGTCGCCGAAGTCACGCGGGGCCCGCCAACCTTCGGAGGCGATGATGTGATTGGCCAAATCGATGCAGGTCTGCGCCGCGACTTGAACAAGGTAACGACCGGAGTACACCTCGTGGCGCAGGTATTCGGCGATCGGCAGGTCACGGAGGCGCCGCAGCTCGCGCAGGTAGCCGGCGAGCAGCTCCAAGCGCTGGTGAATTCGGTCGAGATCAACCATTGAGCCCCTTTGCCGCCACCCGGCGCAGGAATTCGTCGCGGTGTGCTCGCTGGGTGGGCAGAAAATCGAAGTATTCGCTCCGGGTACGGACTTCGAAGGCGACCCGACCAGGCTCGTCAGCGCTGTACAGCAGCCGGCCCTCCGTCAGTATCCGTCCGCGCACCCGCAGCGGCGCGCGCCGCAAGTCGACGAGGTCGACTGTGGGCACCCGCAAAGCCTGAGCCAACCGGTCAGCCAGAGCCGCCTCCGCGAGCAGATCCAGCGGCCCTCCGGGCATGATTGCGACGTCGGCGTCGCTGGTAGGCCTGTTCCGCCCGGTGGCACGGGAGCCGAAGAGGTAGGCGAACCGGACGCCTGCGTTAGCGAGCACTCGATCCGCGGCGGACGCGCTCATAGAGCCAGAGCGTACGCGCCCGCGTCTTCGGCGCAGTCCGCCCACAACCGCAACATAGTTGAGTGGGTCGTGGCTGTGGTCGGCCCTGTTCCCGGTGGGGCGAAAACGAGGTGCGACCGTGCAAAGTTGCACAGATACAGCTCAGTTCGGTGATCATGAGACCACCGCCCCATCCTCCCGAACTAAACAGTAGAGCTGTGCGATCGACCTCAGACGGCGCTGCTGTGGAGCTCGGGGCCTGGAGAGCTAGTGCCTGGACCGCTGTTCGGCCCGCCGGGTTAAGTCCCCGGTGCTGGTGTCGACGTTGTGGAACAACGCGCCGGCCAGGACGACCACGTTCCAGGTATCCGCGTGGCTGATGTGCTCGTCGAGGAATCCGACGGTGTCGGCCTGGTGGAATCGGGCGTGCGGGCCCTGTTTGCCGTGTTGGGCGCCGGTGAGCGCGACGGGGTCGTGGTCGACGCCGGTGTAGGTGTCATTCTCGTCGAGGTAGTGGGCCAGGACCGCGGTGCCGCAGCCGAGGTCGAGCAGTTCATGCACGGGCCGCCGGCTCGTTTTCGGTGCCGGGCTGCACAGAGCACTCGCGCCATCGTGACCTCAGAGCTCTTCAGCATCGGGTGATCGGCAGTCCGGCTGCGACACTTGAGGTTTCTCGGCGACGACCAGCGAGTTGACCACCTCGGTGTAGGGGTTGAGCACGGCGAGTGGGCGAAACCCGGCCAGGTCGCACAGGGCCAACGGTGCGTACAGCAACGTCCGCAGCGAGTGCGCGCTGCGCGCGAGCAGCAGCGCTCCAGGTTTCATGTGCTGGTAGAGGTGCTTGATCACCCGTGTCTTGTCCTCGGGGTGCGGTCCGACCATCGCCGCAAGGCACACCATGTCGTAGTCGGCAACGTCGGTGCAGGCGAGCACGTCAGCACACCGGAAGCGCAGCGAGGAGACGTCCAGCACGGTGGCCAGCCGCGCGGCCAGCCGGGTGGCCTCCGGGTCGATATCGATGTTGTCGATCTTGGTGTGGCCGTGCCGGCTCGCGAGCAGCAGCGAGCTCAGCGGTAGGGGACCCGAGCCGACGAACAGCACCCGGCGCGGTATGCGTCCGGTCACTCCGAGCATGGCATGGTGTTCCAGGCGAGTGAGCTGCTCGTAGTTGGCGAAGTAGGGGAACTCGCGTAGCTCCCGCTGCGGATCGCGACTGGCGATGATCCGCCGCGTCCATACCCGTTCGAGCTCGACCTCGCCCGCCGAGCACAGGCTGCGCAGCCCCGGGATGATGCGACGGACGTCCGGATTCGCCAGGATCTGTCGGGCGACCTGGTCGTCTTCCGGGTGGGTGGCCAACCTGACCAGCTCGCTGAACACCGCGTTCGTGTGAGAGTTGGGCGACAGGGTGGGCAGCGCCGACAGGTCGTGGTGTAGCCGGAGGAGATCAACGACGAACGTCGAGTGCCGCCACTGCGCCGATCCCGCCGACCAGGCGTTCATCGAAACCGCCGGAGAATCGGACGGTATCGAGCTCGGGAAGTCGGGCGGCGTCGAGCTCGAAGTGGACGGTGTCCCAGGGATCCGGGCGGGCGTCGAAGACCTCCACAGCGGCAGGGTAAGCCCGCCAGAAGTCCAGGGCACCCGGCGAGGAGGCGTCGGTGTGCAGGCATACCACGTTGTACCCGCCCGGACCGAGAGCCCACTGGGTCGCGGCAGTAACCAGCGCGCGCCCCGCCCCGCGGCGCCGCCGCTCCCGCACGATCCACACCCTGGCCAACTGGCCGGTCTGCTGTGCGGCGTAGCGGCGACCCAACCACGCAGGCGAGGGTGGGCAGGCCGGACCGCCCGGCTTGACCATGGTGGTCCCGGCGAACGCCCCGTCGAGCTCAGCGACGAACAGCGCCCACCCCGCCCGGTCCATATAGGTCCCGGCCAGATCGTCGACGTCGTGGTGCCAGCGCTGGTGGTAGCCGCGCAAGCCCTCGTCCAAAACCCGCCGCATGTGCTCCTCGCAGACCTCCAAGTCTTCCTTGCACGCCAGCCGCACTACGAGCGTCATCGAAGTTCTCCCGCCGGTCTGTTGCTAGAATAGGGCAACTGCAAAAATAGTGTAACTTCTGGCGAGGAAATGCCGATATATGTTGCGGGCGGTGTCGCAGAACAGGAGACCTTGCGATGAATCCACCCTCGCGTGCGCTTGGCGTGCTCACCACGGTGTTGTGCCTGTTCGCGGTACTGACGGGGTGCGCGAGCTACTGCATTAAGATTGCGACAGGGTCAGCTCCGGCGGCTCACCCGCGATGAGATCGCAGATGACTGGCCTGTTCGGGTTAGTGGTGTTCGCAGAACTCCACGCGGCGCTCTGTGTGACACCGTGCCTGGGTGACAGTCATGCCGCCCTCCCGCGAAAATATGGCGACAAGTTGTCGCATCTCTCTTGCATATGCCACATTAGGGTATCTACTATCACTCGAACGGCTGGTGACCGTCGTTCCTCAGAGTGACTCGGCGAAGTGAGGGAGCTCATGAACGCCTCAGCCCCGGCTGGCTCCGGTTCCGGATTCGCCCGCTTCCGAGCGACCCTCAACCGGGAAGATCGGATTTCCATCGGCGGGATGTATGGATTCATCGTTCTTCTCCACGTGATCGGCTTCGGGGTGCTGCTCGTGTTCGTCGTCCCGAGGGGTTACAACCTCGGCGCCACCGGTATCTACGGCGTCGGAGTGGGCGTCCTGGCCTACACCTTCGGGCTAAGGCACGCCTTCGACGCCGACCACATCGCCGCGGTCGACAACACCACCCGCAAGCTGATGGCCGACAACGTGGCGACGGGCAACACGCGCAAGCCGCTGTCGGTGGGCTTCTGGTTCTCGCTGGGGCACTCCACTATCGTCTTCACGCTGGCCTTCCTGCTCTCGGTCGGCGTGAAAGCCCTCGCCGGGCAGGTCGAAAACAACTCCTCCGAACTGCACTCGATCACCGGGGTCATCGGTGCGTCGGTGTCCGGGGTGTTCCTGTGGATCCTGGGGATCCTCAATCTCATCGTTCTGATCGGCATCATCAAGGTCTTCCGCAAGATGCGCCACGGCACCTACAACGAGCAAGAGCTGGAGGATCAGCTCAACAAGCGCGGCTTCATGAACCGCTTCCTCGGTGGCCTGACCAAGTCTGTCCGCAAGCCCTGGCACATATACCCGATCGGCGTGCTGTTCGGGCTGGGCTTCGACACCGCCACCGAGGTCGGCCTGCTGGTACTGGCCGGCGGAGCGGCGGCGTTCAGCCTGCCCTTCTACGCGATCCTG
>JAICSB010000356.1 GCA_025937115.1 Pseudonocardiaceae bacterium
GATTGGCCCAGTGCTGATCGATTCGGTATCGATCGGATCGGTCGGGATCTGTGGCCCAGGCGCGCCACGCCCGGCCCACCAACCCCGGATGTGGCCGGTCACCGGCTCCAATCCACCATCACAACATCCGACTTCAGCCGGCGGTCGCTAAGAAGACTGGAGACACCTCCAAGAAAAGTCGTGATGTCGGCGCCCACGGAAGTGAGAAAAGTGCTGATTAAAGCAGCTAAGCCCATGATGGACAGCCCTTTCATCAATGCACCGAGAGTGACTGAAATCGGTGCTACGATCAACGATCGTAGCCAGACAAATCCCCCCACTGTCAAGGACCAACCCACTGATTATTTGTCCAAGTAGATCAGGGTGTAGCGCGGGGCGATCACTTGCTCTCAGAGAGTGAACTAGTCAACGAAGTTAAGGCAGCCTTAACGCGAGGCGGCAGCGCACGCCGACGAGCCAACGACCGGCGGCGGCAGCGGTCCCTATAGCTGCGGAAGCCCGAGACAGTCGCGCACGGCATTGTCTATCAGCGTCGCCTGATCGTAGGTTCTGACATGCCCAGTGACGAAGGCGAAGGCATAGCGGGCGTCGGTTATCGTCCAACCGAGACTGCCCCCGAGCCCGCCCATCCCGTAGCCGTCGCCCTCGACGGCGAACCCCAGCCCCCAGGCGTTGTCCCTGCCGAAGACCAGATCGGGGCCCGAACATTGCACGCTCGTCGCCTCCGCCAGCAGACCCGGCGAGAGCAGCCGTCCCTCCAGCAGCGCCGCATAGAGCCCGGCCACCGCACGGGCGCTACCGTGCCCGTTGACTGCGGGTATCTCGGCGGACCGCCACGCCACCCCGTTGACCACCGACGAGTCCTGCGCCCCGGGCGGGTTGGAAGTCGCCCGTCGGTACAGATCCGGTTTACCTACCGCGTTGTTCAGGCGGAAATCGTCGTCCAAGCCGGTCAGGTCCACGGCCCTGGCAAGGTCGGCGTCCCGCAGACCGACCTGAAAGTCCAGCCCCACCGGCCCGCAGACCTCCTCTCGCAGGAACCGCCCGAGGGTCCGTCCATCAATCCGCCGCACTAGCTCGCCCACGAGATGTCCATAGAACAGGGCCGACTCACCATGTGCGGTTCCCGGCTCCCACTGGGGTTCCTGCCGTTCGAGGAGCCCACACAGCCGGTCCCAGTCATAGAAGGCGTCGACGGACACCGGCTCGTCGATGGCAACCACGCCCGCCTGATGCGACAGCACCTGCCGCACGGTCGCCTTGGCCCGAAACCTCGGCCAGTAGCGTTCCACCGGAGCGTCAAGGTCCAGCTTTCCCTGGTCTACCAGGCGAAGGGCGCAAAGAGCCGCGAACGGCTTGGACACCGAGTAGGGCTGGACGATGCTGTCACCACACCATTTTTTTCCGGGACCCGCCGAACCGCCCCACAGATCAGCGATCCACCGGCCGTCGTGCCAGGCGGCCACCGCCGAACCCGCCCCACCATGCCCCCCGAGCGCCTCCCCGAACGCCTCACGCACCAACCCAAACCCGGCCTCAACCCCTCCCCCGATCTCCACCCAGAGCATTGTGCATCCGTCGAGCCGTCAGGTAGAAACATTCCACCAGACCGGGAGGATCGGCCGCTCCTGGTCGCACAGCCGCTCCACGGTCAGCCCGCCCGCGGATCACCTCGTCGACGTCGACCGCGTACCGGTGTACGGGGCAGCTTGAGCCAAGACGGCTTCCCGCGATCCTGTGTTGCGGTTACTGGTCTGGTGGTGAGCCTGCTCGGGCGTGTTGCGGCCGCTTAGGCGCTCGCGGGAACGCGCGTAGCGCCCGGTCCGGGTCGCCCAAGGGACGTCGACCAGCCCTGCGCCGTACACGGACAAATGCAACCAGCCGCACAAACACAGGTCACCGGTAAATGAGATGACCAGCGTTTGACCTGGTAGTTGGCGGTAGCGGTGGGATTTGAACCCACGGAGGACGTGAATCCTCACGCGCTTTCGAGGCGCGCTCCTTCGGCCGCTCGGACACGCTACCGTCGGTCACAATACCGGACGTACCGGCGCGAGCCTCGTGCGGTGGTCGGCGAAGAAGCCGGTGAGCAAGACCGCACACTCGGACTCCAGCACACCCCCGAGGACCTGCGGCCGGTGGGGCAACCGGCGGTCCCGGACGACGTCCCACAGCGAGCCGACCGCTCCCGTCTTGGGCTCCCACGCACCGAAGACCAGGCGGTCCACCCGGGCCGCGACCAGGGCGCCGGCGCACATCGTGCAGGGCTCCACCGTCACCGCCAGGGTGCAGCCGGTCAGCCGCCAGCCGTCACCGCGCCCGGCTTCACGCAGCCGGGAAGCTCCGGCACGCAGGACCAGCAGTTCGGCGTGCGCGGTCGGGTCGCCGGTGGCCTCGCGAGCGTTGCAGGCAGCGGCTAGCTCGACGCCGTCGGCGTCCACCAGGACGGCCCCGATCGGCACGTCCCCAGCACTCACCGCGCCGCCAGCCACCTCCAGAGCGCGCCGCACCAGCGCCAGGTCGGCACCGGTCGCCGCGATCATCCCGGTTGCTTCTCCAGCAGCTCAGATAGCTGTGGTTGGAAGCCGCACCGTTGGGCGATCATGTCGAGCTGCTCGTCCGGGTACAGGTCCACCTCATCGATGATCACCTGCATCTCCTCTGCGGGCAATCCGAGGTCGGCGAGCAGCCCGAGATCGCCCTCCGGCCACACCTCGTCGGAATCCACGGCGTCTTCTTCGGGGACATCGACGCGCAGCAGGTCCAGCACGTCGGCAGCAACGTCGTAGTCCAGCGCGGCGACGGCGTCGGACAGCAGCAATGACACGCCGCCGGGTACTGGCCGCACCACGACGAAGAACTCGTCATCAACGTCGAGCAGGCCGAAGACAGCGCCGGTGGAGCGTTGCCCGCGCAGCTCCGTGATGGCCGCGTCGAGGTCCTTCAGGGCCGCAGCATCCAGCTTCGTACAGTGCCAGCGCCCGTCCTCGCGGACCACAGCGATGGCAAAGCCGGTGACGGACATGGCGTAAGTATGCGCCCCCTGGCTCCGCACGGAAATGCGATCACCGATTTGGGCCCGCATTTGCTCGATGACGTGCGAAGATGAGCGGTTGTGAGCACGCCTGAGGCCCGTCATAGTCGGCGCGCGAGCAACCTGGTGGGCGCCGCCGCAGCGCTGCAGCCGGACACGATCGCGCTGCGCCGCAGCTTGCACCGGCGCCCGGAGCAGGGCCTGCACCTGCCGGAGACCCAGTCCGCCGTGCTCGGCGCGTTGGCCGATCTGCCCGTGCAAGTGCACACTGGGCGGGGCGCCAGTTCGGTGGTGGGGGTGATCGAGGGTGCGCGGCCGGGACCGACCGTACTGTTGCGCGCCGACATGGACGCGTTACCGATCACTGAGCTATCGGGAGTGCCGTTCAGCTCGGAGCTGCCCGGCTCGATGCACGCCTGCGGGCATGACACGCACGTCGCGATGCTGGCCTCGGCCGCGCGGCTGATCGCCGAGCAGCGCGACGAGCTGGCCGGCCGGGTGCTGCTGATGTTCCAGCCCGGCGAGGAGGGTTTCCACGGGGCACGGCACATGATCGAAGACGGCTTGTTGGAGGTCGCCGGAACCCCGGAACGCGCGCTGGCTCTGCACATCACGTCCACCTTGGACAGCGGGCTGGTGCAGACCAGAGCCGGCGCCATCATGGCGTCGTCGGACGTGCTGCGGGTGACCGTCACCGGTCAAGGGGGGCACGCCAGCGCGCCGTGCAACGCGGTGGACCCGGTACCGGCCGCCGCCGCGATGGTCGGAGCGCTGCAGACCATGATCACTCGGACGTTGAGCGTCTTCGACCCGGCGGTGCTCACCGTCACCCGGATCTCCGCAGGCACCAGCTCCAACATCATCCCGGAGACCGCGGAGCTGGAGGGCACGATCCGAGCGCTGTCCGAGTACACCCGGATCAAGCTGAATGCGGAGGTGCGCCGGGTGTGCGAGCATGTCGCGGCAGCGCACGGCTGCGCCGCCACCGTGACGATCAAGCACGGCTACCCGGTGACCGTCAACGACGACGAGGTGACCCCACAGGTGATCGACCTGGCCCGCCGGGTGCTCGGCAAACGCCACGCTGAGCCCATGCCAGACCCGCTGATGGGCGCCGAGGACTTCTCCTACGTGCTGGCGACGGTTCCCGGCGCGATGGCGTTCCTCGGTGCCTGCCCGCCGGGTCATGAGCCGGACGCGGCCCC
>JAICSB010000392.1 GCA_025937115.1 Pseudonocardiaceae bacterium
CTTCGTGGTAATCGAACGCCGGGTGCCGGCCCCGATGCTGCCGCTCGGCCTGTTCGGCAACGCGACGTTCTCCGCCGGCAACGCCGTCGGCCTGCTGATCAACCTCGGCTTCTACGGCGAACTGTTCGTGATCAACCTGTACTTTCAACAGCTGCTGGGCTACTCCGCGCTGGCCGCAGGGTTGGCGCTGCTGCCCCAGATGGGCATGGCCGCGGTCGGATCCCTGTGGTCGGGCCGGTTCACCGCCCGCTGAATGCGGTCAGGGGCGATGTTGGTGGTGGCGTTTGGTGGTCTGGGCGATCACTACGATGAGGCCTAGCAGGATGAGCGCGGCGGCTGAGCCGATCAGCGCGACGGTGCGCGGGTGGGTGTCATCCCGCGGCGGGGTGGGGAAACCAGACAGCTTCGCTGCATTCACCGGGGCCGGGGCGGCACCTTGTTCCTCAGGTAGCACGGCGGTGAGTGCAGCAACCGGATCGATCATGCCGTAGCCGAGTTCCGCGCTGCGTCCGCCGGGAGCGCCGGTGTGTTGCGCGGTCTGCTCGATGCGATGCATCACCTGGCGCGCGGTCAGGTTCCGGTATCGCTCCCGGATCAGTGCCGCGACCCCTGCGACGTACGGGGTCGCGAAGCTGGTGCCGTCGAGCGCGCGCGGCTGGCCGTGGGAGTCGACGAGGCCGGTGGTCAGTCCCGGGCGCCCAGCCGCCAGCGATACCGCGCCGGTGCCCGGTGCGGCAACATCGACCCACGGCCCCCGGATCGAGAAATCTGCCGGTTCGCCGTTGTTGTCAGTCGCCGCGACGGTGAGCACGTCATCGTCGAACCAGCCGGGCGAGGAGATCGTGGTGACCGGCGCCCCGGGAATGTTCTGCTTGCAGGTGCTGCTGGTGTTGGCGGCGGCCACTACCACGACCACGTTGTGCTCCACTGCGTGGTGCACGGCGGCCTGCAGATCCGGCGCGTTGACCTGGTCACGCTCGGCCGGAAAACACGCGGCCTCTGAGATGTTGATCACTGTCGCACCCAGCTGCACGGCGCGCATCACGGCCCGCGCCATGCTCACGGTGTCGCCGGCGCTCGGGCTGTGGATCTCCTGTCCGTCGTCGAGCTGGTGCAGCGGCACCGAGTAAAAGGTGCTGGCCTGCCGGATCGCGAGAATCTGCGCCGCCGGGGCTACCCCGACGAATCGGCTGTTCGCATCAGCCGCCGCGGCGATCAGGCCAGCTACCACGGTGCCGTGACCGTCGCAGTCGAACAGGCCGGTGCGGTTTTCGATGTAGTCGCCGCCGTCGATCAACCTGCCGGCCAGCCTGGGATGGGGCTGCACCCCGCTGTCGATGACGGCGACCCGCTGGTCGCGTCCGGTCGCGTACTGCTGAGCTTGCCGGATCCGCAGCCGCCGTTGCGCTGGCGGCTCAACCTGGAGATTCTGCGGGTTGTCCGCGACCGGCTGCTGGCAGGCTGCCTGCTGCTCGACCGGACCCGTTTGCCGGGTGGCCGTGTTGTTCACGATGTAGGGCATGGCGTTCACGCTGGCCGGCGTTGGCAAGGCTGACGCGTCCACGGCGGGTGGCACTCCAGGCGGCCGATCACCGGGTTGGGCGGCCACTGGCCACGCTGGCCCCGCAAGGCACAGCAGGGCGACGGCGACGGCCACCACGGGAGTGCGACGAGAACGGGAGCCAGCGAGCGCCCTCACAGTGCCCGGAAGGTCTGGTAGAGGTCCAGCACGCCCAGGGCCAGCGGCAGGACTGCGGCGATCAGGATCGCTTCGGTCACATCGACCGACTGGCGCAGCACCGGGGAGAACCGGCGCTGCGGTAGGACCACTCCAGCGAACAGTGCGAACATCGCGATGACCAGCAGACCACCGAAACCGATCAGCAGCAAGCCCGGCTGGTGAGCTAACGTCAGCAACCCGGCCATCAGCCCAGCTACCGCGGCCATCCCGCTCACCAGCAGCGCGATCGCCTGGCGACCGTTGGCGTAGGAGCGGGCTCGCAGCAACAGCACGGCGGCGACCACCGCACCCAGCACGATCCCCAACGCACCCCCAGCCGCGGCCAGCACCGCGCCAATCGCTGCGACCGTGCCACATCCCGCGATCATGCCGGTCAGGTACTCGTGTGCTACGCCTGCGCGGCGCTCGATCGCGGTGTAGTCCGGGAAGCCTGGGTCTTCCTGCAGGTCCTTGGCGCTGCCGGGAACCTGGGGCATCGGGAGCCGGGACAGGTGGATGGTCAGCCGGGGCAGGGCCGAGATGGCGCAGAGTGCCAACGCAGCTGCCCCGGCTGCGATCCCGGCGGCGGGCCGGTCGACCACACTGGCGACCAGGAACGTCAGCGCGCCGAGGGCGGCAGCCGTGGTGCTGGCGATGAACGGCGTGATGCCGGCGCCGAGCACCGTGATCGAGGTAGCGGCGAGCACCAGGACCAGCATGCACGCCAGCAGGAAGTTTGCTGCATGAACGCCGCCGGGCACGATGTAGAGCCCGCTGACGAATCCCAGCGGGAGGCTGCCCGCTGCCACCACGACGCCCGCCTTGGCGTCGTCGTACACCCGGGCCATCGTCGCGCCCACGATCAGCGCGACCACCGCAGCGGCGCCTGCGAGGGCAGCGGCGCTGAGCCCGAACTCGGCTCTGGCCACGGCACCGACCCGGAGCAGCGCGACGGCGCTGGCCAGCAACGCCAATCCGGCAGCGACCAGTCCGAGCGTGCGGGCAGTGCTCTGGGTCCATGGCCGATAGCTGTCCGGGGCGGCCACCGCGATGGCGTCCACCACATCGTCGAACAGCGGCGGCGGTGGGTTATCGCGACGATGCCGAAGTTGCAGCAGATCACCGTCGACCACACCCAGCGAACTCAGCGGGCGGTCCGGATCGATCGCCTCGCCGCCGAGCTTGGCCAGGCACCAGCCGCCGTGCCTGCTGCCGCCGTCCGCGCTGGACTCGCCAGCCATCTTCAGCAGCATCGGCACCAGATTGGCCACCGCGACGTCCGAGGGCAGCGCTAGATCGATGCGGGTGCGAGGTGCCACCACCGTCACCCTGCTGAACACGGTGGACGGTCCCACACCGGACGGTTGAACCGTCGATCCAGCGCCGGACGGTGGAACCGTCGATCCAGCATGGGACGGTCGAACCGCTGGCGTTGCGTTGCTACTGGTTGGCACCCGCTGTACTCCTCGCTCGGCCCGCGGCGCTGTAGTTCCGGGGGAGTATCCATGCGCCAGCCCACGGCGTCAGACAGGGGTCTGGCATCAGTGCCCGGCAGCGGCGTGCTTCTGGTTCAGCTTCCTGACCTGCGACGATGAGTCAAGGCGCCGCCGCTATCCGGGCATCGTGGCGCTGCACCGCCCGCTGATCGGCCCACCGTGCTGGCCGCCCATCGCCGAGAGGCACCACGCTGACGGCCAACGGCTCGTATCGTCCATGATCGCGAATTCGGAAGAACCAACCGTGGTGGGCGCGGCTCAATCTTCCCAAACAACGATTCACTGCGGTTCGTGCGGCGATTGGTTCGAAGGCCGTCGCGCCGACGGGAAATACGGACCGCGAAGGCCGACGTCGAGCACCCGCTAGGGTGACCGACCTCTGCGTGCGCGGTGTCTCAGCGCTATCGCGCGCGGCGTACCGCGGGAGGTGAACTGGCATGAGCACTGTGCAGTTCCGGCGATTACCTCGGTTGGGTGCGCCGAAGATGCCCGGTGGTGAGGTGCATCTGGAGGCTCCACCTGAGGTGCCCAGGGTGCTGCCGGGCAACATGGTGCAGAAGATCCTGCCGATCGTGATGATCGTCGCCGTGCTGGGAATGGTCGGCTACACCTTCACCACCGGCGACGGCAAGAGCAACCCGCTGTTCCTGATGTTCCCGATCATGATGGTGGTCTCGACCGTCGGTATGTTCGCCGGTGGTAGCCGTGGTGGCCAGGCCAAGGCCGAGATGAACGCCGACCGCAAGGACTA
>JAICSB010000352.1 GCA_025937115.1 Pseudonocardiaceae bacterium
TCCCGCGACCGGCTGACCGCCATCTGCACGATGCCCGCCGCGATCGGGCCGAGCAACGCAATGAGGATCATGGCGAGGGGATTGGAACGATCGTTGTTGCCGCCGCCGAACAGACCCGCGAAGATCGCCAGGTTCGATAGTGCCGTCACCATGCCGGCCAGTGCCCCGGCGACCGAGGAGATGAGGATGTCCCGGTTGTAGACGTGTGACAGCTCGTGGCCGAGCACGCCGCGCAGTTCCCGCTCATTGAGCAGCTCGAGGATCCCGACGGTGCAGCACACCGCAGCGTGCCGCGGGTTGCGGCCGGTGGCAAAGGCATTGGGTGCCTGGGTGGGGCTGAGGTACAGCCGCGGCATCGGCTGGCGCGCATCAGTCGCCAGCTCCCGCACGATTCGATACATCATCGGCTGCTCGGGTTCGGACACCGGGCGCGCGTGCATGGTGCGCAACGCCAGCTTGTCCGAGTTGAAGTAGGCGTAGGCGTTCATCCCGACCACGAACACCAGCGCGATGAATACCCCGCCGCGCCCGAAGAACCACCCGATCAGCACCACCAGCGCCGACAACCCGCCGAGCAGCAGCGCGGTCTTCAGCCCATTAACGTGGTTGTGCACAGTCCATCAGCCTCCCGCGGCGTGTTCCCGCTCCATTCAGCTCAACGCGCCGCCCGACCGTCAGGTTCCGTCGCCCGTCGTTGCGCGTTCTGGATGCAGACTGCGCTAAAAAGGGCACGAATAAGGGCAGTCTGCATCCAGAACGCGGACACGAGAGACTGAACAACATGGATGTTGTGGTGCAGCGCCGCGGCGGGGTGGCTGTGGTGACGGTGGTCGATCGGGAGCGGCGAAACGCGTTGAGCCTCGAGCTGTCCGACCTGCTGGCGCAGGCGGTCGCGGCGTGCGACCACGACGACTCCGTGCACGCCATCGTGATCACCGGGGCGCCGCCGGCATTCTGCGCCGGAGGTGATCTGGGTGCGCTGGCCGCTGCCGGTCAGTCGGGCTCCGAGGCTGACCTGCACCGCATCTACGCCGGATTTCTCGCCGTCGCGAACGCCACGGTGCCCACCATCGCCGCCGTCAACGGGCCTGCGGTGGGTGCCGGGCTGAACCTGGCGCTGGCCTGCGACCTGCGCGTGGTCGGCCCGGGCGCGTTGTTCGACGCCCGCTTTTTGCAGCTGGGCATCCATCCCGGCGGCGGCATGACGTGGCTGGCGCAGCGCGCCGTCGGCCCCCAGATCGCCGCGGCGATGGCCCTGTTCGGCGAACCGCTCGACGCCCAGGATGCGGTGCGGACCGGCCTGGCCTTGCGCCTGGTCGAGGTCGACGGTGACCCCCGCTCCCCCGCCGCACACGAGGCGGTGGTAGCCGCAGCCGTGGGCCTCGCACGCCGGGCCGCAGCGGCTCCCCGCGACCTCGTGATCGCCACCAAGGCCGCCCTGCGGGCCACCGCCACGATGCCCCAGCACGCCGACGCCGTCGCCTACGAGACGGCCCCGCAGCTCGCCTCCCTCTCTTCGGACGCATTCCTCCGATCGCACTAGACCTCCCGAACTCCACAGCAGAGCTGTCCGCGCGGACTTCAACAGCTCTGCTGTGGAGTTCGGGAAGTACAGTGCGGTACGAGCTGGGCGGAACGGGGTCAGCCGGTGCGGGCGGCTA
The DNA here is from genome assembly GCA_025937115.1 of Pseudonocardiaceae bacterium. The sequence continues at coordinate 1,662 of JAICSB010000352.1, forward strand.
GGTAGTCGGTGACCGAGGCCAGGGCGTCCCGGGCGGGGCAGTCAGGCAGCACGGCGAGTTCAGCGCGAGCGGAGTCGGTGTAGGAGCGCAGCGTGCGCATCGCCCGATCCAGCCCGGGTGACTCACGCAGCAACCACAGCGCTTCCGCGATGAGCGTGTCGTCGGTCAGCGGGGCGGCTAGCAGCACCCGGAGTCGATCGACCCCGGGGCCGTCCTCCGCGAGCGCGTAGAGCATCGGCAGGGTGCGGACACCCTCGCGCAGGTCGGTTCCCGGCGTCTTGCCGGACTCGGCGGATGGCGAGGCGATGTCGATGATGTCGTCGGAGATCTGGAATACGGTGCCGATCTTCTCACCGAACCGGCGCAGCGCGTCGATGCGCTCCTGTGGAGCACCGGAGAACATCGCGCCATAGCGGCCCGCAGTGGCGATCAGCGAGCCGGTCTTCTCCGCGATCACCGCCAGGTAGTGCGCCACCGGGTCGGTGCCCTCGGCGGGACCCATGGTTTCGCGCATCTGGCCGGTGACCAGCTCGGCGAAGGTGCTGGCGATGATCCGCACCGCGTCCGGCCCGAGGTCGGCGACCAGCCGGGAGGCGTGCGCGAACAGGAAGTCGCCGGTGAGGATCGCGACGGTGTTGTCCCACCGGGCGTTGGCGCTCACCGCGCCGCGGCGCATGGTGGCCTCGTCCATCACGTCGTCGTGGTAGAGCGTGGCCAGATGGACCAGCTCCACCACCGCGGCCGCGCGCACCACGTCCTGTGGCCGCCCGTTGTCCGGCCCGAACTGGCCGGCGAGCAAGGTGAACAGCGGCCGGAACCGCTTGCCGCCGGCGTCGACCAGGTGCAGCGAGGCCTCGGTGAGGAAGCGGAACTCGCTTTGCACCTCCCGATGCAGCAGCTCCTCGACCTGGGTCAGACCGCGCTCCAGGACGGCGCGCAGCGCGGGGTCAGCCAGCTCCACGCCGGCGACCTGCTCGGATGTCGACCTGGTCACCGGATCAGGAGCCGAACGCGCCGAGCGCAGCCCAGTTCAGGGCGAAGGTGGGCACGACGCCGAGCAGCAGAGTGACCACGACGCCCAGGGTGATCGCGGCGGTGGTGAAGGCTCCAGGCACGCTCACCGTCGGACCGTCGATGGCGGGTTCGCTGAAGTACATCAACACCACCACCCGCAGGTAGAAGAACGCGGCCACCGCGCTGGCCACCAGCGCGATCACCACCAACGGGGCCATCCCGTCGGCCAGCGCGGCGCTGAACACCGCGAACTTGCCGGTGAACCCGCTGGTCAGCGGGATACCGGCGAGTGCGAACAGCAGGAAGGCGAAGACCGCTGCCGTCAACGGGGACCGCTTGGCCAACCCGGCCCACTGCGACAGATGGGTGGCCTCACCGTCGGCGTTGCGCACCAGGGTGACCACCCCGAACGCGGCGAGCGTGGTGAAGCCGTAGGCGAGCAAGTAGAACATCGTGCCGGACAGCCCCTGTGCCGTCAACGCAATGGCGCCGACCAGCAGGAACCCGGCGTGCGCTACCGACGAGTAGGCGATCATGCGCTTGACATCGGTCTGGGTGAGGCCGAGCACCGCGCCGATCACCATCGAGGCGATCGCGACGGCCCACAGCAGGCCGCGCCATTCCCAGCGGGTGCCCTCGAACGCCACCGTCAGCACCCGCAGGATCGCACCGAAGGCAGCGACCTTGGTACACGCCGCCATGAACGCCGTCACCGGCGTCGCGGCGCCCTGGTAGACGTCCGGGGTCCAGGTGTGGAACGGCCCGACCGAACCCTTGAACAGCAGCCCGACCATCAGCAGCGCCAGCCCACAGAACAGCAGTATGTCCGGCCGATTGCTGCCCGCCGACGCCTCAGCAATCCGGGCCAGGCTGACCGAACCCGCGTAGCCATACAGCAGCGCGACCCCGTAGAGAAAAAACGCTGAGGAGAAGGCTCCCAGGAGGAAGTACTTCACCGCCGCCTCCTGGGCCAGCAGCCGGCGGCGGCGGGCCAACCCGCACATCAGGTACAGCGGCAGGCTGAGGACCTCCAGCGCGACGAACATGGTGAGCAGGTCGTTGGCCGCGAGAAACACCATCATGCCGCCGAGGGAGAACAAGAACAGCGGGAACACCTCGGTCTGCATCACCGTCTCGGCGGTGCGGACTGCGCCCTGGGCTTGGGCACGGTCGGCAGCGGTGCCCGGACGAACCGCGGCGTCGGCGCTGAACGCGCCCCCCGGCTCCACCGATCGGTCCGCGATGAGCAGCACCGCCGCCAAACCCAAGGCCAGCAATGTTCCCCATAAGAACAGCGCAGGGCCGTCGACGGAGATCGTCCCGGCCAGCGTCACCACGTTGCGCCCGTCAGCAGCGAACGAGTAGAGGTGCACCCCCAGCGCCGCACCCGCCGCGCCCAACGTCAGCAGCGTCAACGCGACCTGCGACGACCACCGCGCCGAACGGGCCACGAAGGCCTCCACCAGCACGGAAAGGCATGCTGCCCCGAGCACGATCAGGACCGGGGCGATCGCCCCGTAGTCGACCGTAGGCGCCTGCAAGTGCGGCACCTGCGCCACGACTCCCACTCCAGCTTCACCGCCGAGCACCTCAGCGACCTCCCTGCCCGACGACCGGGTCGGA
>JAICSB010000317.1 GCA_025937115.1 Pseudonocardiaceae bacterium
AACGCTACTCGTGAGTGCGTAACAGTGTTCTGACACTGTTACGCACTCACGAGTTCGCTGATCGGGTCGAACCGGTTCAACGACCGGGTGAGAACACCTGCCTAGAGCGCCGCAGCGGTGCCGAAGAGAGGGTGTGTCGATGACGAGGCCGGCCCTATGACGAAGTTGGCGCTGTGCGGTGGGACCTACTCCAACCCGTACGCGCTGCGGGCCTTCGTGCGCGACGCGCGAGCTCGCGGTGCCGACCGGCTGTGGTGCCTGGGTGACTTCGGCGCCTACGGGGCTGAGCCGGAGGCGATCTGGCCGTTGCTGGTCGACAACGGCATCGAATGCATCGCCGGCAACTACGAGCTCGCCATCGGTCGAGGTGATCCCGACTGCGGCTGCGGATACGCCGACGACGACGACAACGCGTTCGCCGCGATCGCCTACGACTACACGCTGCGGCACACCTCCGCGCAGTTCGCGGCTTGGATGCGGACCCTGCCCACCGAGCACCGTGAGTTCATCGACGGGCTGGACCTGCACCTCGTGCACGGTTCTCCGCTGGCCGTCAACGACTTCTGGTGGGAGTCGCTGCCCGACCACGCGCACCGGATGCGGATCGAGGCATCCGGCGCCGACGTGATCTGCTGTACGCACTCCGGGCTGCCGTGGGTCAAGCGCGTGCGGGACACGCTGGTGGTCAACGTCGGGGTGCTCGGCCGGCCGGCCAACGACGGCGGTCACCATGTTTGGTACGCGCTGCTCGACATCGTCGACGGCCACGCCACCGCGGAGCTGGTGTCACTGGACTACGACTGGCTGGCGCACGCCGCCTCGATGCGCACCGCCGGGTTGCCGGAGGCCTTCACCCAGGCCGTTGAGACCGGATGGTGGACCACGTGCCTGGAGATCGTGCCGCCGGCGGAACGTTCCCGGGGCCGCTTCCAGCTCTACAAATCGGCGATGCCGTCCTTCGCCGGCGAACAGGTGTCCTGGGGTGCCGCACCGGAGATAGCGGACGACGGCGTCCCGGTGCTGCCGCTGTTCGGCTCCGCACTGTTCCCGCCAAGGCTGTGGATGTACACCAACTTCCACTGCAACCTGGCTTGCAGCTACTGCTCGGTCGCCTCCTCACCGCAGGCCCGCCGCCGGGCACTGGGCCTGGCGAGGTTCCGCGAATTGGTCGACGAGGCAGTCACGGAGGGCTTCACCGAGCTCTACGTCACCGGCGGCGAACCCTTCCTCGAACGCGACCTCGTCGAGATGCTGCTCTACGCCACTGACCAGCTCGACGTCGTGTGCCTGACCAACGCCATGCTCTACCAGGGTTGGCGACGCACCCAGCTTGAGCGGCTGGCGGGTCGCAAACGGCTTGTCCTGCAGACCTCGCTGGACGGCGCGCAGCCCCGGTTCCATGATTCCAACCGCGGACCGGGCGCCTGGGCCAAGGCGATGGAGGGGCTGGATCTGGCACTGTCGTTGAGGCTGCCGGTGCGGGTCGGGATGACCGAGACACCCCAGAACTCCGCCGAGATCGAGCCGCTGCGGGCGCTGCTGGCAGCCAAGGGCATCTGCGGCGCGGACTTCGCGGTGCGGCCGCTGGTCAAGCGGGGATATTCGGGTGACGGGGTGGCCATCGACACCGGCAACACCGTCCCTGAGCTGACCGTCACGACCGATGGTTGGCACTGGCATCCCGCCGGTGCCGACCTCGGCACCTCGCCGGACATGCTGCTCGCCGGACCGGAGGTCAGCATGGCCGAGGCCAAGCGGCGCGCCGTGGAGCTGTTCCTGCGGTTGCGCCAGCGCGACGGCTCCCTACCGCTGATCTACAACTGCGCGGTTTGATCTTGTGATGATCGTCGGTTGTGTGCCTTGCGCGACAAGTTTCGTCGTTGTAGTCACATAAACGACGATCAAGCTGGCATGGTGGAGCCGGCGTACGCGCTGGCTACCTCGTCGACCTGCTCGTAGCCGACGCGTAGCAGGAAGTTGCTGTTGCGCCCGTAGGACTTCATGCCGAGTACGAAGAAGTTCGGCTCGGGCACCCGAAGTACGTCCACCCCGTGCGACGCCTGAGCCAGGCAGTCCGCCGGGTCATCGCCCGCAGCGGCCAACAACGCCGCCGAAAGGTTCATCGGGGCGGCGGTGGCGTAGCACTCATGGACCTGAAGCTGCCGGTAGAGCGAGGTGTCACCCAGATAACCGGTCAGGGCGATGATGCGGTCGACGACGATCTCCTCGACGTCCCCGGTGTTCGCACGAAGCGTGACGACCACGCCGTCATCCGTTCCCCGCAACGCGTCGACCACCACACCGGTGCGTACCTGCACGCCGGGCACCGTGCCGGAGTGCAGCCGTTGGGACATCTCGACGAGTTGCTGACGCTGGGGCAGCGGATCGTCGGGAATCTCCCCCCAGTCCGGATCCGCTGCTCGCACCGCCCACACGAGGCGGGTGCCGGGCCACGTGGCGACCAGCTCGGCGAGGTCACGCGCCGCGGTCTGAGCCGATTTCCCCGCGCCGACCAGCAGCAGCCGCCGGCCGCCCCACTCGTCACCGTCGCAACGCAGGTCGGGAAGCCGGCGGGTGATCCGGTCGGCGACCCGCAGTTCGCCCGGAGCGGGGATCCCACCGTCACCGAGCACGTTCGCGTGGTCGTAGCTGCCGGTGCAGTCCAGCAGCAGGTCTGCGTGCTCCGCCCGTTCACCGTCGTCGGGTCCGGAAACGAGTAAGCGGAACGGTCGCGAACCACGCTGCGGGCTACCGATCTCCTCGTGCTTGAGCAGGCCCTCCCGGGCGACGGCGAGCACCCTGGTACGGCTGCGGATGGCGGGCGCCAGCTCCGGTAGCGCGGCTACCGGTCGAAGCAGCTGCTGGGTGAACTCACCACCGGTCGGGCAGTAATTGGCGGGCCCCGGCGGCGCGACCCCGGCGGCGTCCAGATGCGCCAGCATCCGCGTCGACGCATTCATCGACCAAGGCGTGAACAGCCGGATATGACTCCAGGCGATGACGTTGGCGGCCACCGATGCAGCCGACTCGTACACGGTGGCCGACCAACCGTTGTCCAGAAAGGCCAACGCGGCATCGAGACCGATCGGCCCAGCACCGAGAATCGCGACGTGGCCCGGTCCGTCGGCTACCGCTGTCACCCGCACTCCGTTTCGTCAGCGCCGTACCATCACCCTTTATCTGTTCGAGACTGGGGGAAGTTCGGATCGGTGAGCACGCCAGCGGCGGTGTCGATCGTGGTGCCCACCCTCAACGAGGCAAGCCGGATCGAGCACTGCCTGCAACGTTTGCGCAGCGACTTCCCCGACTGCGAACTGGTCGTGGTCGACGGCGGCAGCGCCGACGGGACCCTCGACCTCGCGGCGCGATACGCCCGCACGGTCCGCAGTGCTGCGGGCCGGGCCACCCAGATGAACGCCGGAGCCGCGGTGACCACCGGCGACATCCTCTGGTTCATCCACGCGGACTGCCGGGTGCCAGTCGACGCGCTCGACCTGCTCCGGCGGGCCCTACTGGACCCCGGTGTGGTCGGCGGCGGTCTGCAACTGCGCTTCGACCAGCGCAGCCTGGGCCTGGACTACTTGGCCGTCAGCTCCAACCTGCGGGCTCGCCGGCTGCACTGGATCTTCGGAGATCAGGCGATGTTCGTCCGCCGCGACGTGTTCGATTCGGTCGGCGGCTTTCCGCAGATCCCCCTCATGGAGGATCTGGAGATGTCTCGCACGCTGCGACGACGTGGTGAGCTCGCGGTGCTGCCGACCACGGTCACCGCGTCGGCCCGGCGGCTGGTCGACCAGGGTGTGTGGCGGATGACCGTGCTCATGCAGCTGCTCAAGCTGCAATACCTGCTCGGCGTCGACCCGGAACGGATCCGCCGGCGCTACGAAGCCGGCACCCGCCGCAGGCGTCGACGTCCCCGGGCGGCCGGGCGGCAGCATCCCCGCTTTCTCTCATGATCGTCGACACTGAGCCGTAGCGGTGCACAAATGCACGGTGACCGCTCAGGTCCGGCGATCATGAGCATGACTCGTGCACCTGGGCGCCATTCAGCGGGGCAGCAGCAGGAGCTTTCCGGTAGTGCGACGGCTCTGCAGATCTTGGTGGGCCCGGCCGGCGTCGGTGAGCGGGTAGCGGCCGCCGATGCTGATTCGTAGTGACCCGCCGAGGATCGCGCCGAACACTTCACCGGCGCGCCAGGTGAGTTCCTCGCGGGTGGCGACATAGTCCGCCAGTTTCGGCCTGGTGAGAAATACCGAGCCGGCGGAGTTCAGCCGTTGGGCGTCCACCGGCGGCACCGGCCCGCTGGCGGCGCCGAAAAGTGCGAGCATCCCGCGGCGGCGCAGCGAGGAGAGGCTGGCGTCGAACGTCGTGGCGCCCACCCCGTCGTAGACGGCGGCGACGCCGTCCCCACCGGTTAGCCGTCGGACCTCGCCGGCCACGTCGTCGATCTCGGTGTAGCGGATCACCTCCGCCGCCCCGGCCTCCCGGGCCAGCCGCTCCTTGTCAGCAGTGGACACCGTTGCGATCACGCGGCCGCCACGCGCGGTGGCCAGCTGGGTGAGCAACAACCCCATCCCGCCCGCCGCGGCGTGGATCAGCACGGTCTCGCCAGGCTGC
>JAICSB010000359.1 GCA_025937115.1 Pseudonocardiaceae bacterium
ATGAACCTGGCGGGGGCCGCGCTGCGAACGACGACGGCGCTGATGCGCCAGAAGCAGCAACAGGCCGACGACGAGCGCGCACGCCGCAAGACCGGAGACCCTTCCATCACGCCGCGCCGCTCCAAACCGGAGCCGCGCTCATTCGTCGTGGATCCCGAGGAACTCAAAACCCTCTTCAAGGCGGGAGACTTGCGTCTTGTCCTCGTTGAAGGCAAGCCCTCTGGGTGCTAGCCACGCGGCCAGCCGTGTTTTCACTTGGTCGGCCTGTTCGCGGCTTTCGCACATCACGACAAGATCATCTGCGTACCTCGCCAGCACGGGACTGCCCGGCACCACCCGATCAGCGTGAACACCGACCGTGCGGTAACGGACCCCCGCAGCCTGCTCCATACCATGCAAGGCCACATTCAGCAACACGGGACTGATCACGCCACCCTGCGGAACTCCTTCCTCTGTCGGCGTGAACAATTCACGCTCGACCACGCCCGCCATCAGCCATTGCTCGACCAGTTTCCTCGCGGGAAACGCGGCGACCTGACTGAGGATATGGCCATGATCGAGCCGATCAAACGCCGCCGCCAAATCCGCATCAAGGATCCATCGCCGCCGCGGGTTGCGCCCGCTGACGGTATTGAAGATGGCCTCGATCGCGTCATGACAGCCGCGGCCCGGCCGAAACCCGTAAGACTTCGGTTCGAACCGCGCTTCCCACTCGGGCTCCAACGCGCTCAACACCAGGGCCTGCAGCACCCTGTCGCCAATCACGGGAATACCAAGAGGACGCCGCTTTCCGTTGACCTTGGGCACATACACACGTCTCACGGGCTTAGCCGTCCACGACCGGCAGCGGTTGAGCAACCAATCCACCCATTCGGCTTTCGCCTGGGAACCCACCACTACCTTGCCATCAACACCCGCCGTTCGACGACCAGCATTGACCTGCGTCACCCGCCGCACACTCACCAGTGCATTAGCACGGGAACGCAGCATCAGCTTCTGCAAATTCCGGACCTTTTTCAGGTCCCCCGCCTTCGATGCCGCGAAGATACGCTGCCGCAGACGCCCCACGTCCGCCTCAACCTGGCGCCAATTCACAGCATCCCAGTCAAGGGGCTCGCCTTCGGGTCCGTTCACCACAACACGCTCATCCGCAACCGTGGTCGCAGCCGAGGTAGCCGTGGCGTCCAACATATCCCTCAGTTCCGGTGTCGTTGATCATCGAGTCTTCGCAGGCTCACCCGACGCACGTCAGCGCTCTTTCGAGCCGAACCACCCTGGGTTCGTATCCGGGCGGTTATCGCCGCACCACCACAAGGAGGCAGTGGTCATCCGGTGTCGGTCTTCCCGGTGCCTTTCGGCGTCCCGGCCTTAGCTTGTTGCGTCATCCTTTCCCCGCTGAGGACTTCAGCTCTCCTCACAGTCGGCCTACCAGGGCATACACGCCTGGACCTCAACGGGATTGCCGCGTTTCGCAGGTATGAGACACGATCGGGGTGGGCCTCTCCTCTATCCCGGGGCGGCGGTGTCCTCCCGACCGGCAGGGCATCACCGGTCGGCGCCTGCCGCTTCCCAGCGGCCAGCCCTGCACCCTCGCTGCCACAACCCGTCTGCGAGGGAGGTAGTGACGAGACATCAACGGAGATTCACACGATTAACCCGTCCGATCTTTCCCTTGCCCGTGGCCCCCGGACGGAACGGGAACCCTTCGGCGTTTCCCTCGGGCTTCGCACCCCGCCGTTACCAGCGACGCACGCCGAGGCGGGAACAGGCCTCACGGACACTGACCCAGAGCTACACCTTCGACATCAGCCGAACCTCCCAACGGTAAGCCCACTCACCACCTGCGACCTCGCGTCGCACTGCCCCCTTTACCCCGAGACCAGCGGTGTTCCCACGACCGACTCTCACTGCCCGGTCGCCGCTTGCCGCCTCTTCCAACGGCCAGGCCCTATCACCCTGGTCTTCAACCCGTCGTCCAGGGTTAGAAATAACGAGGCATCAACAGGGATTCACTTGCGTTCACCCGTCCGGTCTTCCCCTCGCCCGTTGCTCCCCCGGACGGAACGGGGGCCCCTTCGGCTTTTTCCCTGGGCTTCGCACCCCCACGGACAGCAGGGTCATCGTCAAAGTCACGTCGTGATGATCACCTCCTTCCTTGCTCGTTGGTCAGACGCCCAGGAGTGTGAGTACTTGGTCTAGGCGGCGGCTCATCTTCTCGGTGGCTTGTTTGATGTTGGTCCAGCCGGCCAGCCGGAGCAGGCTGATCGCGATGTTTCTCATCGCGGCCATGATTTGCGGGGAGGAGCCGGTCCGGACCTGGGATCGGTCTTCGTCGAAGGTGACATCGCGGACATAGTGCTCGCGGTTTTCTATGCTCCAATGTCCGCGGTTGAAGGCCAGGACGTCGGCGGGGTTGGCCTGCCAGGCGGTGAGGCTGGTGATGCCGTACACGGTCTCGTTGCGTGTGCGCAGTGGGTTGCCGTGCAGATCGGACACCTCGCGGGTGATCGCCCAGGCCTGGTAGACGCCGGGGAAGTCCAGGTCCGCGACGTGCGCGGTGGTGGTGATCGACCGGATCTCGGCGCGGCCGTGGCCGCGGTCAAACGTGACGTGGGCAGGGGGGGAAAGACCCGTCCGCGTCAGCGAAGAGGGCTTTGATGCTGTTACGCAGGATCGGTTGGTTGCGTTTGACGGTCAGGACGTACTCCCCGTTGCGTTGCAGGATCTGCTCGACGTTGCGCCGGTGGACGTGGAGTGCGTCGGCGGTGACCACGACCCCTGACAGGTCACTCGGTTGCTGGGCGCTCGGTTGCTGGCCGCCTGGTTGGGCGGCGGTGACTTGGTCGAGCAGGGGGATCATCTGGGCTTGTTCCCCGGTGTGGGCAGGGATTTTCCGCTGGCCGACCACGACGCCTTCAGCGTGGGTGAGCGCGGAGAACAAGCGGACCTTGCCCGCCCCGGTGTCGACCTCGTCCCAGGCGCCTTTCAGCGTCTTGCCGTCCAGTGCCAGGCCCCGCCAGGTCTTCGGGGTCACGACCCCTGCCATCACTTTCGCGTGTAGCCAGGTCCCGACGATGGTGTCCGCCTCGTCGGCATCGACGTCTTTGACGGTGCGCCGGATCGTGGCCTCGCTGGGCGCTACCGGCCGCCCGGTCACCGGGTGGCGTCGGGCGCCCAGCCGGGACAGTGCCTCGGGGGGCAGGTCAGCGACGTAGTCTGCGACCGACCGGAAGCTGCGGGCGCCGCTGATCGTCGCGGCAGCGACCATCGTCAGGGTGGCTGCGATCTGGTGGCGGATGCCCCGCTTGCTGCGCGGGTCGCTCAACTGTCCCAACGCCTCGAGCAGCCCACCCGCGCCGGCCAGCTCCAGGGTGTTCACATCAGCCACAGCGTCGTCGCTTCCGGTCAGCAGCGGGTGGGGAAACGTCGCGGACAACACGCCGCTCGCGTCGCGGTGAAGCCGATACATCCACACCCGCTTGGGGTGTCCGTGATGGTGATAGACACCCGCGGAGCGGGAGTACCCGAGGGTGGACCCGACCAGCTGGAAGTTCGCGGCCGCATAGCAGGCACCGGTGTGCCGGGCGGGATCGGTGAACGTCTCCACCGCGAGCACCCGGTGCCCGTAGGCGGCCAGGTAGTCCCTACTCAGGCGGGCCAGCACCCGGGAGAGCACCGCGGACGCGAGGTTGGGTCGCCGGCCCGCGGGCAGCACACAAAACCGCTGATTGTTCGCGACATGCTTCAACCGCGCGTACTGCTGCTCACGCGACCACCCCAGGAACTCATCCCGAGCCCGACACGACAACACCGCGGACCCGAACCCGGCCACCGCGACCCACTCACCGTCGAGCACCGCGACATACCGCAGGACCGCACCGGTCAGCCGATGCCCGAGCCAGTGATGCTCGGTCAACGCAGCGTTGAAACGACCGACCTCATCGGCGAAGATCGGCCGCACCACCACATCCGCTACACCCGCCCCAGCCACCCGCGATGTCTACCAGCCCGGACGCGAAAACGCCAGTCCCGGCGTGTCTCCGCAGCACCCAGCCATGATCACGAGACTTTGACGCAGCCCTGCGGTAGAGCCGACGAAGGACGACATGTCCAAGGTTCTCACAAGCCATGAACAACGACTCAGCGCACGTCACCCGGTTGAACGGGTCTAGCTCGCCCAATGCGTGGCGGTAGTGCGCCATGGCCCGATGGA
>JAICSB010000436.1 GCA_025937115.1 Pseudonocardiaceae bacterium
CGGGTTCTGGGCGGGCGGTTCCGGGGTCGTGGTGCTGCCCTGTGGGGCGGGAAAGACCCTGGTCGGGATCGCCGCGATGGCCGAAGCCCAAGCGACCACACTGATCCTGGTCACCAACACCGTCGCCGGCCGGCAGTGGAAGCGCGAGCTGGTAGCGCGTACCTCGCTGTCCGACGACGAGGTCGGCGAGTACTCCGGTGAGCGCAAGGAGATCCGCCCGGTGACGATCGCGACCTACCAGGTGATGACCCGCAAGTCGAAAGGTGAATACCGGCACCTGGATCTGTTCGATTCGCGGGACTGGGGATTGATCATCTATGACGAGGTGCACCTGCTGCCCGCGCCGGTCTTCCGGATGACCGCCGACCTGCAGTCCCGCCGCCGGCTCGGGCTGACCGCCACCCTGGTGCGCGAGGACGGCCGGGAGGGCGATGTGTTCTCTCTGATCGGCCCTAAGCGCTACGACGCACCGTGGCGCGACATCGAGTCCCAGGGCTGGATCGCCCCGGCAGACTGTGTGGAGGTACGCGTCACGCTGACCGACGCCGAGCGGCTGCGCTATGCCACCGCGGAGGCCGACGAGCGCTACCGGGTCTGCTCCACCGCGCGCAGCAAGCTAGCCGTCGTGTCGGCCATCATGGCGCGGCACCCGGACGAACCAACGCTGGTGATCGGCGCGTACCTGGAGCAACTTGCCGAGCTCGGCGAGGCCCTGGACGCGCCGGTGGTACAAGGCTCGACCCGCAACTCTGAGCGGGAGACCCTCTACGAGGCGTTTCGCCGGGGCGAAGTACGCACGCTGGTCGTGTCCAAGGTGGCCAACTTCTCCATCGACCTGCCGGAGGCCTCGGTCGCGGTGCAGGTCTCCGGCACATTCGGTTCCCGGCAGGAGGAGGCCCAGCGCCTCGGCCGCCTGTTACGCCCCAAGGGCGATGGCAGGCAGGCGCACTTCTACTCGGTGGTCGCCCGAGACACCCTGGACACCGACTACGCCGCACACCGCCAGCGCTTCCTCGCCGAGCAGGGCTACGCCTACCGCATCATCGACGCCGACGACCTCCTAGGCCCCGCCATCCCCCAAGTCGACTAGCACCGTCTCCGGGGGTCCATGTCGTGAACTCGACTGCACCGACGTTTCCAGCAGCGCTGAGGTCGGTCCTGTCGAGTTCACGACACGCCCAACTCGCTGGCGCCGTCTGCGCAGCAGGCGGATGAGCAGGGCCAGCAGGATAAGTGCGGTGACTGCTGGTATGGCGCGCTTGGCGACGGCCCCACCGGCGGCTTCGAGCAGGTCGATCTCCTCAGCCATCGGCGCAGGCACCGGCCGCACGGGGGGTGGCAGCACTCGAGCTGCCTGCACTCGGTCTGGCGGCGCCACCGCCGGCGGCGCCACCGCCGGCTGGGCGACTGCCGGCTGCGGCGGACCTGGTTGCGGTGATGCCTGCGGCGACGGGGCAGGCATCACCGACTCGGCCACCGGTGCGGGTGCGTCCTGGTGCCCGAGGCTTCTGCTGAGGCAGTCCGCGAACTGACTGATGATCTTATTGCCGACATCCTCGATCAGACCTCGGCCGAACTGGGCCGGTCTGCCCGTGACGATCATGTCGGTGGCCACTGTGACCGCGGTACCCTGACCGTTTTCAACGAGGCTCGCAGCCACCGTCGCCGTTACGGTGCCCTGACCTCCAGATGCTGTACCGGTCGCCTGGATCACCGTCCGGTGCGCGGCCTCGTCGGTGTCGGTGAAACGGCCCGATCCGCGATACTGCAAAGAGATCGGACCCAGCCGCACCTTCACGATCCCGGCAAACTCATCGCCACTTGCCGACGTGATGCTGGCTCCCGGGAAGCACGGGGCGACCCGCTGAGGATCCAGCAGTGCCCGCCAGACCGTGTCGATGGGCGCCGGAACCGTGAACTTGTGCTCAAGCTTCATGCACGCCAGCCTCCCACCCCTGCTGCGGCCGCCACAGCTCTCCCGGTGAGCACCCGGGCGAGGTGCTCGCGATAGTCGGCGTCGGCACTGCCGTCCGACGTCGGGCTGGTGCCGTCGGCCGCATGCTCGGCCGCCGCGCGTATCGTCTCCGCGCTGGCCTGCTGACCAATCAGCGCCTGCTCCACCCCGACGGCCCGGATCGGAGTAGCACCCATGTTGGTCAGCGCGACCCGGGCTTGCGCGATCGATCCGCCCTCGGTCCGCACCACCGCGGCGACGCCGACGATCGACCAGGCCTGCGCCACCCGGTTGAACTTCTCGTAGTGCGCGCCCCAGCCGGTTTTCTTCGGAATCCGCACCTCGACAAGCAGCTCATCAGGGCCCACCGCCGTGGTGAACAGATCCACGAAGAACTCCCCAGCCGGCACGGTGCGCCGCCCCGAGGGTCCGACGATGACCAACTCGGCGTCCAGCGCCACCGCAGGGGCCAGCAGGTCACCGGCGGGGTCGGCGTGCACCAGGGCGCCGCCGAAGGTGCCCCGGTGCCGGATCTGCGGATCACCCACCGTCAGGGTGGCCAGCGCTAGCAGCACCGCATGTTCAGCGATCAGCTCGTTGTTGATCACATCGTGGTGCGTGGTCATCGCCCCGACCACGATGGCATCGCCGTCTTCACGTACCCCGCGCAATTCGCTGATCTTGTTCAGATCCACCAAGGTCGTCGGGGTGGCCAGCCGCAATCGGAGCACCGGAACCAGGCTCTGGCCCCCGGCAAGAACCTTGGCGTCCTCGCCGGCCTGGGACAGCACCTGCACCGCTTCCTGCACCGACGATGCGGCGACGTAGTCGAACACTGACGGGATCACTCGACACCTCCCTGCTGCGCATCGATGGAGCCCAACCCGCCACCGGCAGCGGCCTCGGTGGCGTGCTCCGACGTGGATTTGACGGCTCCGCGAGCTGACTGCACCGCTCGCCATACCCGTTGCGGCGAGCACGGCATATCGATGTTGGTGACGCCGAGGTGACGCACCGCATCCAACACGGCGTTGACCACCGCGGGAGTGGAGGCGATGGTGCCGGCCTCCCCGACGCCCTTGACGCCCAGCGGATTTGAGGTTGCGGGGGTTACGGTCCGGTCGGTGGTGAAACTGGGCAGGTCCGCAGCAGAGGGCACCAGGTAGTCGGCCAGCGTGCCGGTGACCAAGGTGCCACTCTCGTCGTGCACGGCCTCCTCGAACAATGCCTGCGCGATGCCCTGGGCTAGGCCCCCGTGAATCTGCCCCTCGACAATCAGCGGATTCACCACGGTTCCGACATCGTCCACACAGACGTAGCTGCGGATCTTCACCGAGCCGGTCTCGGTGTCCACCTCGGCCGCGCAGAAATGGGTGCCATGCGGGAAGGAGAAGTTTTCCGGGTCGAAGGTGGCGTCGGAGTCCAGTGACGGCTCCATCCCCTCGGGGAAGTTGTGTGACGTGAACGTCGCGAACGCCACCTCCTGAATGGTGGTGGATCGGTCAGTTCCCTTGATGATGAACTTACCATTGTGGAACTGGAGATCTTGCTCAGCGCACTCGAGAAGATGAGCGGCGACCTTGCGGGCCTTCTCGATCACCTTATCCGCTGCATTGACCACCGCGATGCCGCCGACGACCAGCGACCGGGAACCGTAG
>JAICSB010000082.1 GCA_025937115.1 Pseudonocardiaceae bacterium
ACCTGCCGGGCCAGCACTCCTGACCACAGCGAGTGCATGCCACCGTCGGGATCGCAGACGCTCATGGCACCGAAGGTGTCACCGTGGTAGCCGCCGCGCCAGGTGAGCAGCCGGTGCTTGTGCGGACGCCCTAGCGAGCGCCAGTACTGCAGGCACATCTTGATCGCGACCTCCACCGACACCGACCCCGAGTCGGCGAAGAACACGTGCTGCAACGGCTCCGGTGTGATTTCCACCAGCCGGCGGGCCAGCTGGACCGCCGGCTCGTGGGTCAGGCCTCCGAACATCACGTGGCTCATTCGGCGGATCTGATCGCGTACCGCGGCATCGAGCGCCGGATGGGCGTAGCCATGGATGGCCGCCCACCACGACGACATCCCATCCACCAGGGCTGCGCCATCAGCCAGCTGTAGTCGAACCCCGGCAGCTGAGCGAACCACCAGTGGCGCGACTCGCCCCGGCATCGGCCCGTAAGGGTGCCACACGTGCGCCCGGTCAGCAGCGAGCAGGTTCTGCGCTGAGTCCACAACCCGCGACCCTACGAGCAGCCGCGATTGGAAGGAATATGCACACACAGTGACATCGGTGACAGAGAGTACTCGATGTAACACGACGCGACATGCTCGCGATGACAAGCTGTACAGGGTCCCTTCGGGGATTCTGCGGTGTGGCCCCTCGGGGCCACCCGTTGGGGGCAGCGGGGCGCGTTCGACCGTCTAGGGATGGGTGTGGGTCACACATTCGTCCCTGACACCTGGGGAGGGGACAGCCCAATGGCAGCACGTTGGCGACCATGCACGTTTCGCGACCGAGCCGACCTCGTTCGCATCTCATGATTTCACGACACCAGTCACCGCGAAATCTCGCGGCCAGCACTGTTGCCGCGGGTGCTGAGTACACCGGTATGCACGACTCTCCCGCGACGATCCATTCGAGTCCGGATACCAAACCGATTCGAGTATTGCTGGTTATCGACATGAGCCTGCTACGTGGAGCACTTGCCTCCGTGCTGTCCAGCGAGGATGACATCGAGGTGGTGGCCGGAATGGCTGCGGGCGACCGCGTGGTCCCCACCGCGATCCGATACCAACCCGATATCGCTGTGTTGGACCTCGATCAAGGTGGATCGGACGTCCTTGCCACCGCGCAGGCGCTGCACGAACGGCTCCCCGGATGCCGGGTGATCGTGCTTGCCGCGGCACACCGGCCTGGCTTGGTCCGCCGGGCACTGGATGTGCCGGTGGCTGGTGCGGTCGACAAGGACGCCCAGCCGCGACGGCTGCTGGCCACAATCCGCCAGGTCGCCAAGGGAAAGCGGACGATTGACCCCGCGCTCGCGGTGGCCGCGATCGGTGTGGCGGGTAGCCCGCTGACCCCCCGGGAACTCACAGTGCTCGACCTCGCCTCGGGAGGGGCCTCGCCGACGGAGATCGCCCAACGGCTCTTTCTCAGCCGCGGGACGGTGTGCAACTACCTTTCGCGAGTGATGACCAAGCTGGAGGCGCGAACCCGGATCGATGCGATTCGCATCGCCGCCGAGGCGGGCTGGATCTAACAGCTCTGGTGACAGTTGTGGGAACGGCGGGCCGGCAGCCACTACAGTGAGCTCCGGCCCGTCGTTCCCTTGACCAATGTGTCCCTGACCATTGGGCCTTGACCGATGTCCCAAAGGCCGACCAGGTCGCGGTACAGCGGTGAATTCGCGAGCAGTTCCCCGTGGGTGCCCGCTAACATATTGGCGCCGTCCATCAGCACGATCCGCTGTGCCCGCAGCGCGGAGCTGATCCGGTGCGCGACGACGATGAGGGTGCCACCACGGGCCGCCAGAACCCGCTCCACCCGCTCCTCCGCGACCGGGTCCAGGTGGCAGGTCGCCTCATCCAGAATCAGCACCGGCGCCGGCGTCAGGTGCGCCCGTGCCACGGCGATGAGTTGCCGTTCCCCAGCCGAGAGCGTTCCGGGATCGACCACACCGTCATATCCACCAAGACGCGCTACAACGGAGCGCAGGCCCAGGGCGTCGACAACGATGTCGAGCTCGGTGACAGCAGCGGCGGGATGCAGGTAACGCAGGTTTTCGCCGATCGTCCCGGCGAAGACATAAGCCTCCTGGGGAATCAACACCCGGTGGCTGGCCAGTGTTTGCGAATCGAGATCCCCGACCGGCACCCCGCCCAGCCGAACCTTGCCGCGATCGGGAACGTGCGTCGCGGCGAGCAGCCCCGCCAGGGTGGACTTCCCCGCACCGCTGGGACCCACCATGGCCAGGTGCTGGCCCTGCGGGATCAGCAAGTCGACATGGTTCACCACCGGCTCGGCGTGGCGGCCATAGGAGAACGTGACACCATCCAGCCTCAGCTCGTGCCCCTGGGGTGCGCGCCGCTGCGTTGTCTCCGGGGGTACTGGACGCCCGCCCGCCTCGACCAGCCGACCCAGGGTGACCACCAGCTTCATGCCTCCCCCGCCCAACCCGTCGACCAGCGCCTTCAGCGCCGGCAGCAGTCCCTGGGTCAGGTAGACCAAAGCACCGGCGATGGTCCCCAGCGTTGAGCCTGTCGCGAGCAGCCACGGTGCCGCGACCAGCAGCCCCACCGCGGGCAGCCAGCCACCGACCGCCACCGACAGCGTGCGGATCGCCGTCATCCGGGCCAGCGTGCGTTCCGCGTCCGCGTGCGCGTCCACCTGGCGTTGCACCTGCGCGCACGCCCGGTCCCCGGCGCCGCAGGCGACGACGTCGCGCAGGCTGTGCGCCACGGTGCTGGCGGACTCGGCGACCGCTTCGTCGGTGAGCACGTAATCGCGCTGCCGGGTCATCATCGAGCGTAGCGAAACCAGGAACGCCGTCAGGCCAACCAGCAGCGGCGGCAGTACCAACAGGCCGACAACCCCGGTCAGCGTGGCCATCCCGATCACTGCGCCCACCGTGGTCACCACGAAGCCGGTGGTGAGAAGCAGCAAGCCGGCGAAATTGTCCCGCACCACCTCAACCTGATGGGTCAGCCGGGCCACCGCACCCGAATCCGGCCGCCCGCCCAGCACCGTAGATCTTTGAAGCGCACCTCCCACTACGTTGTCCACCAACTCATCGCGAAACGGCTCGACGATCTCAGCGAGAATCCGGTACACGTGGCGGGTGGCCAGGGCCCCGACGAGTACCGCCGCAGCCAGCACACCGAGCCACGCCGCCCCGGTACCGGGCCGGCCGGCGAGAAATCCGTCATCCAACGCGTGTGCCACGCCGTAGCCGGACAACAGCAGTGGCGCTACCTCCAGCACCGACCACACCATCAACCGCACCAGCGCCCTCGGGTGCCGGCGGAGGGCGGCTAGCAGCACCTTGGGAACGGAGTTCCGCTGCGCCGACACCATGGTGGCGCTCACGCCGATACCCCGAGCGGTTGCGCGGGCACGGCCTCAGCGCCGAACAAGGCGCGGTAATCCGGGTCGCGCCACAGCTCGCTGTGCGGGCGCAGGCCGCGCAGGTTGCCGGCGTCAAGCCAGGCAACCAAATCCGTCCGGGCCGCGGTGGCCGCTCGGTGCGCGATGATTAGCCTGGTTTGGTTGCGGTGCCCGTCAGCGAGGACGGCGCCGACCTGTCGCTCGGTCACTGTGTCCAGGCTGGATGTCGCGTCGTCGAGGATCAGCACGCGGTAGGAGTGCGCGAATGCTCTGGCCAAGCCGAGCCGCTGCATCTCACCACCAGACAGTGGCGCGGTAGCCAACTCAGTCCGGTATCCCTGCGGCAACCTCTCGATGAAGGTATCGGCGCGCGCGCTGGCGGCGGCCTGTCGAACTGTCCTCGCGGTGGGGCTATCCGGTCCGAAGTTGATCACATCTTCAATCGTGTCGCCCACCAGCGCTGGACGCTCGAAGGCAAAGCCCACCGCGCCGCGTAGCTCCGCTTGGGAAAGGTCGGGCAGCGGCACACCATCAAGCAGGACCTGCCCCCGCTCAGGATCAGCAAGACGACCGGCCAGCGCTGCGAGCAGCGACTTGCCGCCTCCGGACCGGCCCACTACCGCCACGGTGGCACCAGCCGGGACGACGAGGTCGAGCCCGTCGATCACGGTGTCGCCGGCGGCTGAGACCCGCACTCCGCGGAATTCCAGCCGACCGACCTTACCGGAGCATTCCGGCAGCCTCGCGTCGCCGTATCGGGTCACCGGCTCGGTGAGCACCTCAGCCGCACGCCGGCCACCAGCGCGGGCTCGGGACAGCTTGTTGAGCAATCCCACCGCCGAACCGATCCCGGCGGCCATCACCGCATACCGGCTGGCAGCGTAAAGCTCGCCGACGCTGAGCCGCCCGGCGACGACCCCGAACCCGGCGACTCCGACCACGGATAGCTGCAGCAGCGGCCCGATCACGGCGGCCTGGCTGGTCATCCGCACCTGGTTGCGCCACATGCCCATGCCGTGCTCTCGTAAGCCGGGCAACGGCTGAAGGATCCGCCGTCGCTCGCGCTCGATGCTGCCGGCGGCGGCGATCGTGCGGGCGCCGGACAACGCATCGAGCAGCCGCGCCGCGATCAGTCCTTGGCTGTGCAGGTAACCCCTGATGGTCTCGGTGTTGTCCCGGACGAACACCCGGAGCAGTGCGGCCATCGCCAGCAGACCAGCCAACGCGGTGAGACCCACCCAGGGATCGATCAACGTCAAGGCGACAATGCTGCCGACTGGGGGAAGCAGACCGACGCCGACCATGACCGCGGTAATACCGACCTGACCGGCCTCGCTGGCGTTGCGGGTGACCCGGGTCACCAGATCTCCGGTTTCAAAGCGACGGACAGCCGCCGGGCCGATCGCGACGAGTTGCCGAACCAGCGTCATCCGCAGCCAGGCCGTGCACCGGGCGTTATTCTGTCCGGTCGCGATGTCACCGATGACTTTCCCAGCCACCATGACGGCGATCAGCGTCGCGCAGGCCGCCACGGCCCAGGTGCTGTGGCCACCACCGGGCAGCGCATCCAGGGCGCGACCGAGTGCGGTGGGCAGCAGTATTTCCGCGCTGGCGACGAGCAGCGCGGCCAGCGCCAAGATCCAGATCCACCACCCACCTTGGCGACCCGTCGTGAGCAGCAACCGGTCAGCTTGTTTCCACATTGACGTGTGCTGATCCGCCGACGCTCCTGCCGGATCGCTGTTCACGCGACCTCCGCATTGTCGTGATGGTCTGTTGCCGAACCTGGTGGGGATCCGGAAACTCAAGTGTTGGGGAAATCATTAGGTGGTCCGGGGCAACGCCGGCCGCCCCGGACCACCTGTTAATGAAGCCTCAGCCGCACAGCAGCAGGCTGATGTCACTCCCGTGGGAGCGGCCGTGGCCGTGGCCGTGGTCGTCGCAGCGGCCGTTCAGCTCGACGGTCACCTCCATGGCCTGCAGGTCGAGAAGCACCATTGTTTTCACCTCCTTCCGTAAGTCGACGCGGATACCAAACCGTTTCTCCCCGTCAGCGCTGCCGGCACGGGGGCATCGTGCGGCGGGAACTGCCGTGATTCACAGAGAAACGGGAGACCGACGGGGTGCTCGTGCACAGCCGCACCCAGTGCGAGCAGGACGCCTGCGGCGCCGCTCGCCAAATCCATTGACAGCCGGAGCAGCTGTTCCCCAGGGAAGGCAAGGTGACCCTGGTAGTCAACGCGGTGCCAGCCGAGGCGCCGGATCTGAGCAGCTACCTCCTCGTTCCAGACCGCATGCCCCGGTGGGTATCCCCGGCTGAGGTAGACAATCATTCCGGCCCGGCCACTGAACAGACCCGGCTGGATGTAGAACCGGGACAGTGCGGCGCGGCGAATAGCGGCCGCAGCGTTGACGAACTCGTCATCTACCCGGTGCGTGAGGTACTCGTCGAGCACCATGCCGATGCCCGCGCTGCCCCTGTCGAGGTAGGGCATCGCCCGCCAGCCCTCGTTGACGCGCATCGAGCCGTCGGCACGTACCAGGCAGCGGCGTAAATCTTGGCGTAACGCGGTCGCGGACAATTCGAGGAATCCGCGGTCACCGGTGTGCTCGTAAAGCCGCAAGAACATCAGCGCAGGTCCCGACGAGCCTTGCATCAGCCCGGCGTATGGATTATCTCCGCCGCTGATCGTGCCGACGCTATCGATGGTGCCCAGCCGGTCGGCGACGATATCGGCGGCACGCAGCGCATGGTCGAACAGCGTGGGTTCGCCAGCCATGCCCGCGAAGTAGGCAAGGTTGAGCGCGACGCCAGCCAGCCCGCCGGACAGGTCTGAACCTAGTTGGTCGCTGTGCTCGGTGAGGCAGAACTCGATCAGGTCCAGGGCCGCTTGCCGGTATCCCAGCTCCGCCAGCACATACGCCACGCCGTGCAGCCCGTCGTAGAAACCTAGCCGGGTTCCGCGGGCCGCCGCGGCCGCCCGCTCGAGTAGCCAGTGCTCCCCGGCGGGGTAGGGCGTGGCCCGGGTGACCGCGAGTGCGTAGAGCACACCGGCGGCGCCGTGGGCGATGTTAAGACCACCGGTGCTGAACTGCGCGATGTCGCCAGGAAACAGCCGATCGGTGCGCTTCGGAGTAGCACTGGCCAGGATTCCGGCGACGATCGAGTCCCGGGCGGTTGTCCAGCCGCTTATCCCATCGGGTAGCGACGGCAGCGCTCGGACGCGCCGTCGGGGTGCAGACTTGTCAGTCCCGCTGGTTCTGCTGGTTCCGGTGATCGTCCGCACCGCCTCCGCCAGGAAAGCAGGTGGCACCGGGAAATGTTCGGCGATGACCTCGGCGAAGTCTTCCGGCTTTCCGGCGTCAAGCCGGATCATCGCGGTCAAGGGAAGGAACAGGGCCAATCGCAGGCAGGCTAAGGAGTACCGGTCGATGTCGAACCCGACCCGATCCCGCGGGGCGCTAAATGCTGGGCTGCCCAGGGTCGGGCGGCGTGCCTCATCGATTCGCGCTGCGACCTCGTAGTCGATCAGCGTGGCTCGGCCGTCGTCCCGGACGATGACATTGAACAGGTGCAGATCACCGTGGATGACACCACAGCCATGAATGGCCGTGATGATCTCTTCCACCTGAGCGCACATCCCTAACGCCCACTCCGTATAGGCGGCGAACTCGGCGGGTCCGGCGGCGGGGTCGTTCATCGGCCAGCGCTGCGCGAAAACCTTGTTCAGCGGCGTTCCCTCAATGAACTCCAGCGCCAGGAAATGATGCTCGCCCAGAGCGAAGTGATCGTGGACAGAAGGCACGCCCTCGACTCCAGCCAGGCATTCGAGCATTTCCCGTTCGCGCCGCAGCCGTTCGACCGCGTCGGCGCCGTCGGCGGCGAGGCCAGCGTGCGGCCGGGCCTCCTTCAGGACCACCCGCACGCCGGTGCGCTGGTCTGTCGCCTCGTAGAGTCCCCCGCCGTTGGAGAAATGCAGCACCTGCTCGATGCGATACGGCAGGTCGGTGACGGTGGTGGCGTTGCGCGCTGCAAGTTGGGGAACAAGCAGGTCCGGCAAGGTCACCCAAGGAGGCGTGCAGAACACCGCATCCCTGCGGTCCGGCACCAGCGCTCCGTTGGGGTCCTCGATGGCCGGCACCCGGTCACCCCGCGCCGACAGGCAGTGCCGCAGTGCGAAACCGCCGTAGCGCACATAGAGTGGACCTTCGTTCCAGCGCAGGTCGCTGAGGATGTAGGGACCTGGTTCGCCGGCCAGGAGTTCGCCCAGGTCGTGCAGGATTGTGCCGAGCGCATCAACGTCAGCCGGGTAGATCGTGACGAACTTGCCACTAGACCCCCGCGGCGCATACTTCGCGTTCTGCAGGTGAACGGCGCTTCGTGCAGCCAGGAACTTGAACGTGATCCGGCGCGGAACACAGTAGGCCCATACGGTTTCCAGAATGCGTTCCGCGTTATCGAGACACGCCGACGCGTGAACCTTCCAGCCCTGCTGGAGCACCGCAGCGCCCCCCGGGTTCATGACCACCCATTTATCGAGGAAGCGCCGTTCCCACCCATCGGGAACCGGACGTTGCACCGCATCGAAAGGGTGCATCCGGTTGGTCCCGGACATCGAATCGTAAAACAACGGATCCGCGATGCAGTACACCTCGTAACCGTTGTCCACTGTGTCCCCCTTGCCGACCGATCATCGCTATGCAGCAATAATCGCGCCGACGCCATGGGTGCCGCTAGTGCCGTTCGTCAGGCTTTCCATGTGAAGGAATCACGGGTGTCGGCGGTGATTCACACGCCATCTCTCGAGCCTGATCGTCAGGCCAGGCAACCGGGGCCGAGCAGGGCTTTGAGATCCCCCATCAGCGCAGTGCTAGGTGTCACCCGCAGGCTGTCGTCGAGCTTCAGCAGGTGCTTGCGGCCGCCATTGACCAGGCTCAGCCGTACTTCCTGGGAGCCGGGGTGGCGGGCCAGCACGTCCTTGAGCTGGGCGACCCGCTCGGGCGAGCAGCGTGCCGCGAGCATGCTCACCGTCACCGGTTGCCCCGCACCGGGCTGCCCGCCGTCACCAGCCGAACCACCGGGCTGGGCGAGGTCGGGAACCACCAGGTCGTTGGCGATCAGCGAGATCCGGTCGTCTCGTTTGGTTACCCGGGCCTTGACCAGCACGATGTGATCCTCTGCGACGTTCACCCCGACGACTGAGTAGGTCTTGGGAAAGAAGAGGACCTCGATCCCTGCGGCGAGATCCTCTAGCTGGGCGGCAGCCCACGGCTCACCGTTGCGGTTGACCCGTCGCGTCACGCTGGCGAGGATCCCGCCAACGATCACCTGCGCACCGTCGCTGACCGTGCCATCGAGGATCGAGGCGATCGGGGTGTCCGCCTGGCGGGCCAGGGCATGCTCCACGCCCTGCAACGGGTGCCCCGAGACGTAGAGACCGAGCATTTCCCGCTCTAGGGCAAGCTGATGCTTGCTATCCCATTGCTCGGCGGGCACCGGCACGTCAAACAGGTTCAGCCCGGCGCCGGTACCGGGCTCGCCGCCGAACAGGTCGAACTGCCCGATCGCCTCAGCTCGCTTGGAGTCCATGACCACGTCGATCGCCTCGGCGTGCACCAAATACAACCCCTTGCGAGGGTGTCCAAGCGAGTCGAACGCCCCCGCCTTGACCAGCGACTCCACGACCTTCCGGTTGCAGGCCACCGCGTCGACCTTGCGCAGGAAATCCGAGAAGTCTGTGTAAGAGCCCTTTTCGGTGCGGGCCCGGGTGATCGCATCGACGACGTTACCGCCCACGTTGCGCATGGCGCCGAGCCCGAACCGGATATCTTTGCCGACGGCGACGAAGTCGCGCTCGGAAGAGTTCACATCCGGCGGCAACACCGTGATGCCCATCTTACGACACTCGGCGAGGTAGATTGCGGCTTTGTCTTTATCGTCGCCCACGCTGGTCAGCAGCGCAGCCATGTATTCTGAACGATAGTTGGCTTTGAGGTAGGCGGTCCAGTAGGAGACCAGCCCGTATCCTGCGGTGTGTGCGCGGTTGAAAGCGTAGTCGGAGAACGGGAGCAAGATGTCCCACAGCGTCTTTATCGCAGCCGAGGAGTAACCGGCGTCACGCATTCCACCGGAAAAAGTCTCGTACTCTTTGTCTAGGATCTCTTTTTTCTTCTTGCCCATCGCCCGGCGCAGCAAGTCCGCTTTGCCCAGTGAATACCCGGCTACCCGCTGGGCGATCGCCATGACCTGCTCTTGGTAGACGATCAGCCCGAAGGTCTCGTCCAGGATGTCCGCCAGCGGTTCGGCCAACTCCGGATGGATCGGCCGCACCTCCTGGCGGCCGTTTTTCCGGTCGGCGTAGTCGTTGTGCGCGTTGGCGCCCATCGGCCCGGGTCGATACAAGGCCAGGACTGCGGAGATGTCTTCAAAAGTGGTCGGCACCATGCGACGGAGCAGGTCACGCATCGGCCCCCCGTCGAGCTGGAACACCCCGAGGGTGTCCCCGCTGGCGAGTAGCTCATAGGCCTTGGCATCGTCGAGTTCCAGATTCTCCAGATCCAACGGTGGCTTGCTATTGAGCTTGATATTGCGCAGCGCGTCGTCGATGACCGTAAGGTTGCGCAGCCCGAGGAAGTCCATCTTGAGCAGTCCGAGTGTTTCGCAGGCGCCCATATCGAACTGCGTGATGATCGCACCGTC
>JAICSB010000563.1 GCA_025937115.1 Pseudonocardiaceae bacterium
CGGCCTGTCCAGGCCGTGCGCCAGGATGACCTGGGGCGTACCAGTGCGCAACGCCCGCATGGCGGTACCGATGCCGCCGTGGTGCACGATGGCGTCGACCGTCGGCAGGACCGCGGCGAACGGCAGGCTCGGAACCCATCGCGCATGGGCCGGCAGTGGATCAGGGAGCAGATCCCGGTACGGGGTCACCACCAGCGCCGGGCGTCCGACACGGGCCACCGCTCGGATCGCAGCGGAGTAGAAGTCGGCGTGGAGCATGCGACCGGTGCCGCCCGTGACGAGCACCGGCCGTACCCCGCAGGACGGGTCGGTGACTGCGGGCGGTAGGGCGCCGGGACTCTCGTCGTCACCAGGGATGAAGCCGGTGACACGCGCCTCGGGCGGCGCCGACGTGCCCGCCGCGTCGAACCACGCTGGCCAGAGCGCGAGCGTTGGGTTTGTCGTCAGGGTCGGCAGCATCCCCTGATCCGCGGGCAACCCGAACTCGTCACGGATGCGGGAAAGCTCCGAACCCAGGCCGCGGGCGGCGAAGTACGCGGCGACCGGGGCGGTGAGCAACTGGGACGGGTAGAGCGCCACCCAGACCGCAGGAGCACCCAGCACGGCAGCCGCTATAGGGACCGACAGCGCCGATCCGTGCCTACCCACGAGCACGGTCTGGCCAGGGCGGTGCAGCGCGAGCAGGGTGCGCACTTCGAAGCGGAGCTGGTCGAACAGGCCGGTGTGTTCGTAGAAGGCCGCCAGGCTGGCGGGGCTGCGCACGGAGAGCAGTTGCGGAGTCTCGGCCACGTGTCGCGCGTACTCAGACTCGGTGTCCAGCGCGACGAACTGCGCACCCGCCTGGCGCACCCGGTCGGCGTATGGTCCGTGGGTCAGCATGACCACCTCGTGACCGCGCTCGCGCAGGCCGCTCGCCAGGCCGCAGAGCTGGAGAATGTCACCGGCGGTGCCGTGTGTGACGATGATGATGTGGCCCATGGATCAGGGGCTTACGGCCGGAACGCCACGGGCGCGGTCGATGGCGCGGGCGCACACACCGACGGTGAAGTGCGACTCGAAGAGTTCACCCACATCCAGTTCGACCCCGTACTCGTCGCTTACCTGCTGAAGAAACTCCATAAGACCAAGCGACGTACCGCCGAGATCGAAGAAGTCGTCGTCACGAGACGTCGGTCGAATCCGGAGCACTCTCGTCCACATGCTGGCAACCGTCTCTTCGGTAGGCATAAACGGCTCACGCGCCAATGCTTGTCTCCCTTAACTGCTTGCCGCCAGGTGCGCCGGGGTGTCAAACACCTTCGACCGGTCCGCGCGCCACGCGTCGTTTCTGGGCCGTGGGCCACGAGCGTCGCACCCATGCCGACCTTGACCAGCACACTCTCGGCGGCATTAGGCAGTTCCGATGCCACCTGCGCCCTCGGCGTCCGGGGCCGCCGCCCGGTGGCGCGGTCCGCTCCGTTCATGGCCAGCGTCCTTCCGCAGGTCTCGCTCGTTCGGAGTGCTTTCTGCCTGGCTCGCGGGAACGTGGCCAGTCTTCCTCCGGCTAGCTAGCTATCGGGCCGCTGGACCGATAGCCGCATGTCCTGCGCTTCAACGATTGCATCGGCTGGTCCGCCCGCCTTCTCCTTGCGTGCCGCGGCAGCCACGGGCCAGCACAGAGTGCCCGGGGTCACGCTCCGGCGCGACCTGCCGCCGCAAGATCGCGACCTCGTGCCGCAGCACGAGGACCTCCACGTCCTTGGCCGCCTGGCTGCGGCCCAGCTGCCGGCGGCGGGCCGCCGACCATGCGCTCGTCGTTGAACCGGTGACACACCTCGGTCTCGCGTACGACAGGGTCTGCACGGACCGCGACGCGGTTGCCGTCCGGTCCTCGCTGAAGGCGGCGATTGAGGCTCCGGAGCGGCTTGCCGGCCGGTGACCACTGTCAAACTGGAGACTCGACGGTCAGCAGCCGGGTGATCGTGTCCGCCACCCCCTGCTGCCTGAGCAGTTTCTCCTGTGCCACGGGGAATCTGGCCTCCGTACCCGCCGTGGCAAGTTCGCCCGGGTCGCCGGAAGACCGCAGGACATGCGCGCGAAGGCCGGTGATATCGAGCTCGACGGCGCCCGCGAGTGCGAGGTAACTTAGGTACCGGCGTACGCGGTCCGACAACTCCTGTGCGAATGCGCTTTTGATTCCCATACGGTCACAGGCCCGCGCGACCAGATTGCCGTAACGCTCGGAGAGCGCGCGTGCCAGGTCGTCGAGGGTGGTTGCCGCGTCCCCGGCCGCCCCGGCCATCGCCCCTTCTCTCTCGTCCTTGGTGAGGTTGGCGGCAAGGTTGTCCACGGCGAGCCCGAATTGGTGGGTCAGGGTGTTCGATCCCACCCGGGTGGGATCGAACAGCACAACTGCCGGTCGGCTCCGACCGCTCTCGGCAAGATGACGCGCGGCCGTGCAGGCCAGGGATCCGCCGGCGCAGTAGGCAAGGATTCCAACGGTGCCCGCCGGCAGGCGTTCGACGCGCTCGAGCCAGGCGGCCACCCGATCGACCCGCGGCCCGTCCGGCGGCCACGCGAGCGGGTCCACGCCCAGCACTGTGTAGCGATCCGGCAGGAGGCTCGCGAGATCACCGAACCCGGCGGACCCACGGGCCTGAGTCACGTCGAAGTCAATGGCCAGCAGCGATTCCGGTCCGCGTCCGGTGGCCAGGATGTGCCACCCCGTTGGTTGCACGTAC
>JAICSB010000547.1 GCA_025937115.1 Pseudonocardiaceae bacterium
CAGCTACCTCTCGGCCATCGCCTCCGGGGTCATCGTCGGCCTGGGCATATCGGGCTATTCGCTCGCGCTGCGCTGGATCGCCGGTCGCGCCAGCAGCTGACACGCGGCGCGACCCGCTAGCGTCTGTAGTCCATGTCCTACTGCCGGCGCCGGGAAGCGCTCCGCGAGCGGCTGCGTCAGTCGGAGCTCGACGCGCTGCTGGTCACCGATGCACTCAACGTCCGCTATCTCACTGGATTCACCGGATCGAACAGCGCCCTGCTGGTGCACGCCGAAGGTGACGAGGCGAGCGTGTTCTGCACCGATGGCCGCTACCGCACCCAGTCGCAGCGGCAGGTGCCCGACCTGCGGCGGCTGATTGAAAGATCGTGTCGGCTGCGGCTGGCCACGCTGGCCGCCGAGGCCGGAATCGGCAGGCTGGGTTTTGAAAGCCATGTGGTGACCGTCGATGGGCACGCCGCGCTGGCGAAGGTCACCGGAGCCGACGCGCTGGTCGCCACATCACGGCCGGTAGAGGCACTGCGGTTGATCAAAGACGATGCTGAGGTCGCGGTGCTCCGCGAGGCCTGCGCGGCGGCCGATACCGCCCTGGCCGGGCTGCTCGGCCAGGGCGGGCTGTGCCCGGGCCGTACCGAGCGCGAGGTGGCTCGTGACCTGGAGACCCGGATGGTGGCGGCGGGTGCCGCTGGTCCGTCGTTCGAGACCATCGTGGCGACCGGCGCGAACTCCGCAGTACCGCACCACCGCCCGACCGACGCCGCGCTGCGCCGTGGCGATCTGCTGAAGATGGACTTCGGTGCGCTGGTCAATGGTTACCACTCCGACATGACGCGCACTGTGGTGCTCGGTCAACCAGCGCAGTGGCAGCGGGATCTCTATGCACTGGTCGCTGCGGCGCAGGCGGCTGGTCGAGCAGCGCTGCGGGCTGGGGCACAGCTGCGTGACGTGGACGCGGCCGCCCGGGACGTCATCACGCAAGCCGGGCATGGCGAGGACTTCGTGCACGGCCTCGGCCACGGCGTCGGCTTGCAGATCCATGAGGCTCCGGCGTTGTCGCAGTTTGGGGTCGGTACACTGGCAGCAGGCATGGCGGTCACCGTCGAGCCGGGTGTTTACCTGGTCGACCGGGGCGGCGTGCGTATCGAGGACACTCTCGTCGTTTCCGGCGGCGAGCCAGAACTCCTCACCCTGACAACGAAGGATCTCGTGATCGTGCCGTGCTAAACAGTGACCTGCCGACCGCGACCGATTGAGAACGAAGGGCTGACGTGGCCAGCACCAACGAGCTGCAGAACGGGCTTGTGCTCAACCTCGACGGCCAGCTGTGGTCGGTCGTGAAATTTCAGCACGTCAAGCCAGGCAAAGGTGGTGCTTTCGTCCGGACCACCCTGAAAAACGTGCTATCGGGCAAGGTCGTCGACAAGACGTTCAATGCGGGCACCAAGGTCGAGACCGCCACCGTGGACCGACGGGATATGACCTATTTGTACGCTGATGGTGCCGATTTCGTGTTCATGGACGCCGACACGTTCGACCAGATCACGGTCCCCGGTAACGTCGTTGGAGATGCGGCGAAATATCTGCTGGACAACCAGACCGTGCTGATCGCCGTTCACGAGGGCGTTCCGCTGTACATCGAGCTGCCCACCTCGGTGGAGTTGTTGATCTCGCACACCGACCCGGGTCTGCAGGGGGACCGGTCAACTGGAGGTACCAAGCCCGCCACCGTGCAGACCGGCGCCGAGATCCAGGTACCGCTGTTCGTCAGCACTGGCGACAAGGTCAAAGTCGATACCCGGGACGGCCGCTACCTCGGCCGCGTCAGTAGCTGACGTGGGCGCCCGCAGCAAAGCCCGCAAACGCGCTGTCGACATCCTCTTCGAATCCGACCTGCGCGGGCTGGACCCGATGGCGCTGCTCGCCGAGCGGGTAGGAGCGCCGGAGCTGGCACCGGTCAACGAGTACACGATCTCGTTGGTGCACGGCGTGGTCGAGCACGCTGACGACATCGATCGATTGCTCGCCGAGCAAGCCCATGGTTGGGCCCTGGCCCGGATGCCCGCAGTCGATCGGGCCGTGCTCCGGCTGGGCGTATTCGAATTATTGTTCTCTGCTGAGGTCGACGACGCAGTTGCCATCGACGAGGCGATCGAGCTGGCCAAGCTACTGTCCACGGACGACTCGCCGCGCTTCGTCAACGGAGTGCTCGGCGCCCTGGCCGCGCTACCGCGCAGCTCCTGAGTGGCGATCAGCCCTCAGTCAGGCCTCTTCTTTATCCTTCACCGGACGCGCTTCGGGAGGCAGTACCCCCCAGCCGATCAGCTGTTCGGTGAGATCGCCCGGCGACATGTCGTAAATGATCGCCAGTGAGCGCAGGTCCTCGGTGCGGATGGACAGCACCTTGCCGTTGTAGTCGCCGCGCTGGCTCTGGATCGTCGCGGCATAGCGGGCCAGCGGACCCACCTTGTCAACTGGGAGCTGCTGTAGGCGCTCCAGATTGATGACGATCTTGGTGGCTGGCTCGCTACCGGAAGGTACTCGGCCCTCAGGCAGCAGCTCGGGTACCGGGACACCGTAAAAGTCCGCGAGCTCGGCGAGCTTCTGCACCGTGACCGCCCGGTCGCCGCGCTCGTAGGAGCCGACCACCACGGCTTTCCACCGGCCCGCCGACTTCTGCTCGACACCGTGCAGCGACAGACCCTGCTGCTGTCGGATGCCGCGCAGTTTAGATCCCAATGCCTTGGCGTAGTCGCCCATCTGGCCCCTTCTCCTTCTTCAGACCCCGACCAGC
>JAICSB010000255.1 GCA_025937115.1 Pseudonocardiaceae bacterium
CCCGGTGGCCCGACCGAGGACCTGCGCCCTGGCGACGGCCTCGGCGACCGGCCCTGCCCCGTCGCCGGGCGGTGCGATGAGCACCACAGTGGACATCGGTGGATGGTCCTCGCCGGCCGAGCTGGTGACGCGGTAGCGGTGCGAGCCCACGACGCACCCCAGCGCCAGGGACGCCGCTTGGGGCGCTGTCGTGCCGGGCGGCAGGTGTACTTGCACAACACAGCTGTTCGCCCGTTCCAAGCCGGCCCGCGCCAGGGCTGCACCGGCCGCCCGCCAGTGTGCGGCGCTGCCGTGTCCAGTGCCGACGAGCCAGCCGTGATCGAGTCGTCCGGTGGCCAACGGCACGACCTGCGCCGAGCCCGCGGTAGCGCTCACCCGGTACCGGATTAGCCATTGCTCGTCCACGCCGAGCTCGTCGGCGCCAGGACCTAAGATCAACTGCTCAGTCGCCGGGGAGGGCGGCTGGCCGATCAGCACGGCATCAGGAACGCCCGGGTCGCGCCGCGCCTGCACCCGGACCTCCACCAGCGGAGTCGGGATATCGGGTATCGCGTGCACGGGCATCTCCGGACCAGTTCGTGGCAAGGCCTCGGCGCGCCCTGGCGTCAGCCGAGGCCACAGAACGTCGGATGTAGTGCGCCTGGCGGTCACTCCACGACGGCCCGCAGTTCCTCGGCAAGTTCGCCAGCCTCATCCTTGGATAACTCGACGACGAGCCGCCCACCGCCCTCGAGTGGGACGCGCATCACGATGCCCCGCCCCTCCTTCGTCACCTCGAGGGGACCGTCGCCGGTCCGGGGCTTCATGGCCGCCATAGCGTGCTCCCTCCGTACATTTCGTCACCGCAGCTGGCCACGCGACACCGGTGACCCCCTGCATTCTCCCCTATCGGCTCTGACGGCCGAAAAGCAACCGATCATCTCGCGCCGCAACCCTTCACACTGTCCACTTGGGACCGCCGGTTCACCAGCGCCGGAACTCACCTGGCCGTGCGGCGGAAGCAGCCGGCTAGGTGGTCATCGACCATCCCGGTGGCCTGCATGAGCGCATGGCAGGTGACGGGACCGACGAAGGTAAAGCCCCGGCGCCGCAGCGTGCTGGCCATCGCCTCGGATTCCCGGGTCCGGGCCGGCACGTCGGCCACGGTGCGCGGCGCGGGGCGACGGGCGTGGTCGGGCGCGAAGGACCACAGCAGGGCGTCCAAATCCTCGCCGAGCTCGGTGACCGCACGGGCATT
Source organism: Pseudonocardiaceae bacterium (assembly GCA_025937115.1). The sequence continues at coordinate 1,238 of JAICSB010000255.1, forward strand.
GCGCACCGTCGCCTCGATCTTGGTTCGGTTACGGACGATAGCTGCGTCGGCGAGCAGGCGCGTCACGTCGTCGGCGGTGAACGCGGCGACCGTAGCGGGGCGGAAGCCGGCGAAGGCCCGCCGGAAGGCGTCGCGCTTGCGCAGTATCGTCAGCCAGGACAGACCCGCCTGGAACGCCTCCAAGCTCAGCCGCTCGAACAAAGCCGCCTCGCCGTGTACCGGCACTGCCCACTCATCGTCGTGGTAGACGCAGTAGTCAGGCGCCGAGATCGCCCACGGGCAGCGCATCCGACCATCTGTTCCTGGTACCGGGTTCACTGCTGGGCCTCGAGCTCGGCCACCCGGGCGCGCAGCGCGTCGAGCTCGGCCGCGGTCCGCTGCAGCGCCCAGTCCACCTCCGACATCCGGTACCCCCGCAACACCAGGGAAAACCGGATGGCCCGCACGTCGTCGCCGACAATCGGTCCGGTTGGCAGCGAGGTCGGGGTAGCGTCGGGCGGCAGCGCGGTGAGTTCCTCGCCGCGACCGAACGCCAGCGAGGCGATCAAAAACACCACTGCGGCCACCACCGCCGCGATGATGAGGTAGATCAGGACCGTGCCCACGTTCGGAGATCGTGGCACGTTGGCCGCTGTTCAAGCGGAGCGGGCGGCGAGGACGTCGCGCATCGGCGGCCGCTCAGCCACCAGCACCCCGTTCTCGGTCGGTATGAAGCGGGAGCCGAGCTGGACGAACTGGTTGATGCCGCGAGACCCCGGTACCTCGGCCACTCCGCACCGGGGTAGCGCAGCGCCGAGGATCTGTTGGGACATCACGCCGAGCTCGAGCAACGAGCGGTTGCGATGTTTGCGCACTCCGAGGTTCACCTGCGCCAGGCCGTTGAGTCCGTGGTGGGTATGTGTGTCGAGTAACAGCCCGATCTCCACGCCGTAGCCGGCGGCGAAGGACACCGACTCCAGCAACGCGCGACTCGCCGCGTACTCCCCGCCCAGTGGTTGCACCACTCCAGCCAGCTCGGGACGCAGCGCATTGAGCAGCGGCCGGGCCAGCAGCTCGGTGACCCGTCCGCCGCCGGTACCCGCTTCGACGCTTTCGATCCGCAGCGGACGCCGGTAGAAACCCTTGACCAGTTCGACCCGGTGTCCCGGCCGATGGGGCATCAGCAATGGCCCAAGCAGCGCCGGAACGAACCCGGAATCGAAGTCGATCAGGTCGGAGTCGATGAAGACCAGGACATCGCCCGAGGTAGCCGCCAGCGAGCGCCACAGCACCTCCCCTTTGCCGGGCCACGGCTCCAGCTCGGGCAGCACATCGGTGCGATGCACCACCCGAGCGCCGGCCTCGCGAGCCACTTCGGCAGTCCGGTCGGTGCAACCCGAGTCCATCACCACGAGCTCGTCGACCAAACCGCCGACCAGCGGTCGCAGCTCGCTGACCACTGCACCGACCGTTGCCTGTTCGTTCAGCGCAGGCAACACCACGCTGACGGTGCGGCCCCGCTTGGCCGCGACAAGCTGCGCGACGGTCCAGGGCACGCTTTGCACGGTGGCTTCGCTGAACCACCGCCGGGTCTGCGGGAGCATACGATAAGTTCCCTTAGCTCGTTGCGCGCTTCGCGTGTCCCCATGCCGTGCGCCGTCAATGGGCGTCCTCCCAGGCCTTATAGGACTCCCCGACCAGCCGGACCACGTCGTCGACGTCGTCAGTGATGTGCAACAGAGCCAGCTCGGCCTCCCGGAGCTTGCCCTGCGCCGCCACCGTGTCCGCCAGCCACGAGTACAGCCCGCCCCAGTAGGCCCGGCCTAACAGGACTACGGGGAACTTGGTGACCTTCATGTTCTGCACCAAGGTGAGCGCCTCGAACAGCTCGTCCAAAGTGCCGAACCCGCCGGGCAGGCAGACGAAGGCTTGGGCGTACTTGATGAACATGGTCTTGCGGGTGAAGAAGTAACGGAAGTTGATTCCGAGATCTACCCAGGGATTGAGCCCCTGTTCGAAGGGCAGCTCGATGCCCAGTCCCACCGAGAGTCCGCCGACCTCGGACGCCCCGCGGTTGACCGCCTCCATGGTGCCGGGGCCACCTCCGGTGATCACCGCGAAGCCGGCGTCGGCGAGCGCGGCGCCCAACGCGCGACCGGTGGCGTACTCGGGGTGGTCGCGGTCGGTGCGCGCCGAACCGAAGACAGTCACCGCGCGGGGCAGCTCGGCGAGCGCGCCAAAACCCTCGACGAACTCGGCCTGGATGCGCATCACCCGCCACGGGTCGGTGTGCACCCAGGCGCTGGGACCGCGCGCGTCGAGCAGCCGCTGATCAGTGGTGGTCGCCTCATGACGGCGGTCGCGCCGCAGCACCACCGGTCCGCGCTGCTTCTCCCGGGGATGCTCCTCATCGGCCCCGTTCATGGCGGCAGCCTACGGCTACCGCCTCGTGAGTGGCATTCAGTGCCAGAACACTGTTACGCACTCACGAGCAGGAAGCGGCGCAGCAGCTCCGTGCAGGCGGTGATCTGGTCGGTGCGGACGTGCTCGTCGCGGGTGTGCGCGAGGTTAGGGTCGCCTGGTCCGAAGTTCAATGCGGGGATCCCCAGCGCGGCGAAGCGGGATACGTCCGTCCAGCCGTATTTCGCGACCGGGGCGAGCCCAATGGTGGCCAGGAACTCCTGGGTTACCGGCGCGTTCAGACCCGGTAGTGCTCCACAGGCACCGTCGGTGAACTCCAGCTCGAAGCCGTCGAGCACCTCGCGCACGTGGCGCTGGGCGTCGGCCAGCGAGCGGTCCGGAGCGAACCGGAAGTTGATCTGCACCTCGCAGGCGTCGGGCACGATGTTGCCGGCGACGCCACCGGAGATGCCTACTGCTTGAAGTCCTTCCCGGTAGGTGCACCCGTCGATCGCGACGCTGCGCGGCCGGTAACCGGACAGCCGGGCCAGCACGTCGCCGGCAGCGTGGATCGCGTTGTCGCCCAGCCACGACCGCGCACTGTGGGCGCGCCGCCCCGCCGTGCGCACAATGACCCGTAGGGTGCCCTGGCAGCCGGCCTCGACCAGGCCGCTGGTGGGTTCGGCGAGGATCGCCAGCTGCGCCGCCAACCAGTCGGGATGCTCCCGCTCGATCCGGCCCAGCCCGTTGCGGGCCGCTTCGACCTCCTCGCAGTCGTAAAGCACCACGGTCAGGTCGAACGCGGGCTCGGGCACTGTGGCCGCCAGATGCAGGATCATCGCGTCGCCGGACTTCATGTCCGACGTGCCGCAGCCGTAGAGCAGGTCGCCGTCGCGCCGGGAGGGCAGGTTCCCGGCGATCGGCACGGTGTCCAGGTGCCCGGCGAGCAGCACCCGCTGCGCGCACCCCCGGTCGGTGCGGGCCAGCACCGTGTTGCCCGAACGCAGCAGCTGCAGGTGCGGCGCCTGTTCGGCCAGCGCCCGCGCCACCGCATCGGCCAGCACATCCTCCTGCCCCGACACGCTGGCGACATCCACCAGCGCGGCGGTCAGCTCCACCGGGTCAGCCGTCAGGTCCAGCTTCACGTTCACGGATGCGACGGTAGCGCCGCCACACCGGGCGCTGCCCGCCTGCCCGGTGATCAGCCGCTCGTGGCCGCTAACGTGGCCTGTCGTGGGCCATCAACAGATCACTTCGGCGCACGGCGTGGGGCTGGCAACCCTCACCCACGCCGGGGCAGTGCTGGACACCTGGTTCCCGAGCCCGGCGCTGGGTCTGCCACCTGACGCAGAGGCCGGCACCGTGCGGGCAGCGCCGAACGAGGTGGCTGAGGAGTTCGCCGCGCTGCTCGGCCCGGACCCTGCGCGTGGTGTCGAGCTGGTGGTGGTGCGCACCGCGGTGCCGGATCTGCAGGCGCCACCAGCCGATGTGCACGACGTGTACCTGCGCCTGCACCTGCTGTCGCACCGTTTGGTGGCGCCGCGCTCGATCAACCTCGACGGGGTTTTCGGGCTGCTGCCCAACGTGGTGTGGACCAACTTCGGGCCGTGCCCGGTGGCGGGCTTCGAGGCCACCCGGATGCGGATGCGCCAGCTCGGCGCGGTCACCGTCTACGGGGTGGACAAGTTCCCCCGGATGGTCGACTACGTGGTGCCCTCGGGAGTGCGGATCGCCGACGCCGATCGGGTCCGGCTGGGCGCGCACCTAGCCGCCGGTACGACGGTGATGCATGAGGGATTC
>JAICSB010000004.1 GCA_025937115.1 Pseudonocardiaceae bacterium
CGCCGCGAGCAACCGCCCGAACAACGGATGCGTCCCGGCGACGACTCTGACCTCACACGGCAAAACCGCACGAAGATGTTGCAGTCTGTCGCCCTCACTCCCGGCACCGGCAAAAGCCACCTACTCGTCGCGCTCGGCGTCGCCGCCGTGCACGCCGGGCACCGGGTCCGCTACTTCACCGCCGCCGAGCTGGTCGAAACCCTCTACCGCGGCCTAGCCGACAACTCCGTCGGCCGGGTCATCGACACCCAGCTCCGCAACGACTTGATCATCATCGACGAGCTTGGGTTCGCCCCACTCGACGACACCGGCGCCCAGCTGCTGTTCCGGTTCATCGCCGCCGCCTACGAACGCCGCTCCCTGGGCATCGGCTCACACTGGCCCTTCGAATCCTGGGGCCGGTTCCTGCCCGAACACACCACCGCGGTCAGCCTGCTCGACCGGCTGCTGCACCACTGCCACACCGTGGTCACCGACGGCGACTCGTTCCGGATGAAACAAGCACGAGCCGGGCTCGGCACCGCCACCAAGGCCAGCCGATGACCACGCCGCACGAATATCGTTACAGCCCGACCCCGTCACCGGGCCCCTGCCCGGACCACCCCGGCTGCCTCGTCCTGCGCTGCAGCCGATGGCTCTGCCCGCGTCACTTCCACACCCCGATCAACCAGCGCGGACAACCCCGCCGCTACTGCAGCCCCGCCTGCCGCATCGCCGAACACCGGAGGCTGCACATGTAATCAAAACCCCGAGGGGTGGGGACTTTTTCTTGGCCACCAGCGGGGACCGCAACTTGGCCGTTGACAGAGGCCAGCCGGAGGCATCTGTGTTTGATCGAGAGCTTGGGAATCTCCCTACCGTGCCTGGTGATACCGACTGACCTGCTGATGGTCTGCACCGAGACGTGCCGTCGTTGGCTGCTGTTGACCGTTCGTTACAGCACACGGACAGCACGACGCCTGTGTCGTGATCAGCGCCTGGAGCCACGATCGCTGATTGACCGGTCTTAACCACCCGTCGGCAGCACTGTTGGGTGGGGGGTGATGCGGCGTGGCGGCCCCCGTCCGGTGGCTCCGCCAGCGAATCTGTTGTTCTAGAATGTGCGGTGAATGGTGCATTGTCCGCGCCGTTCGCACAGAGCACCCGACCCAGACCCCGTCGGCGCTCTGCGAGGCACGATGGATGACGCCCCTCGGTGGGGTCTGCCTTCATCGTTGCGTGCCGGGGCGAACGGTTAGGAGCCAGACCAGTGACGACGATTACGACAGATCTGTCCGGTGGGCGAGCGGACCCCTCTGCTGCCGATCACCCGGCCGACTCCGCCGTCGCGGTTGGTGGCGGGTCTGCCGATGGCCTTGCGCTGCGCATCGCGACCCGGCGGCTCGGGCTGAGCGTGCAGCACCCGGCCGCTGGGGTCTGCGTGGTGGCGGTGGCTGGCGAGTTGGACATGCTCACCGCGCCGCTGCTCGACGCGTGCGTGCGTGAGCAACTCGTGACCGTTCCCACGGATCTGATCCTGGATCTCGAAGCGGTGCGCTTCCTGGGTTCCTGCGGGCTGAGCTGTCTGCTGCGGGCCCGTGAACTGGTCCAGCAGACCACCGGGGTGCGGCTGAGTCTCGCGGGCCTGGTCACCCGGGCTGTGGCGCGCTTGCTGGAAGTCACCGGGTTGTTGGAGCAGTTCGATACTTACCCGTGCCTGACCGACGCGCTGACCGCGTTGACCGACTCGACGGAGGTGACGGTCAGCGCCGGACAGGTGGGCTTGCTGTCGGTGACCGGGCGGCTCGACGATCCGGGGCTGACGCAGCTGGGTAGGCAGTTGCAAATGCTGTTTGACACCAATACTCGGTACCTGGTGGTGAATCTGGCCGGGGTAACAGATTGCGACTATCGACTATTTGACATGCTGACCCGAACCCACCAGGTCTTAACCGACCGCAAGGGTTGGATGCGGCTGGTCGGGGTCGGCCCCGCGGTCCGCAACGCCCTAGATGAAGCCACACCGTCGGAGTGCCTACTGGTCGACCAGGCCTCGGACTGGACCGACGACCTGGCCGGCTGAAGCCGACCGGCCGCTGTATCGCCCGCCCTGCCAGGCCGAAGGCCCCCGGTCCGTGGCACGACCACCACCCTTTCATCAGAAGCGGTAGTCATGATCTTGCCTCGGAGTGACCTGCCTGATAGCGCGGCATAGGTTGCTCAGCTGCAAAAATACATCTCACTAGTGGTTAAGGTTTCTCACATCTGCCCAACGCTTGACGGCCCGTAGACGGCCTGGTCACCAACACCCCGATCCCGATCCCCGCGGGCAGCGGTACGGCTGAGATCGCGATAAATAAGTCCAGTCTGTCCCACCAAGATCCAGATGGATTACCTGCTCGGTGACACGCCGACATCGGGCGAATGCGTTCCTGTATCGACGCACCCGACTACTATCAGTAACATACGCCCCGGACCCCGGCGTCAAGAAAGCACCTGTCCCAGCACCGAGCACCAGCCATCCGGGGGTAGTCGTGGGCCTTTTGTGGCCGTCGCGATCATGTAACGGAGCGCGTCGCGCAGGTGTCGCGCCGATGTCGCCGAGCTGGCCCCGAACGTTCCGCTCTGCGTGGCAGACACTCGTGGATTGGTCTGCACACCCTCCAGTAAGCGACGGCCCCGCCGGATCTAGTGGCCGGCACTCCAAAGCGGGACTGCAGAGGATGATCACACCGGCCGGTCCCTCCGGTAGCTGCGCCTTTGGCGGGGGGACATCTCAGGCGCCACCATCAAGCCAAACTCCGAGCGCACGACCGATGGCGACCGTCCCCCCTGGCCCTCTACCAGCCACCCGGCAGCGGGTGGTGCTGCTGCCACAGGCGCGGACCGAGCCCACTAACACCCGACCCACCAACCGCCGCGCAGAAAGGGCCACCGACACGAACCAAGACGACTCCACCCGACCACTTCCGGTCGAAAATGACGGCATCACACCCATGACCGCCGCGAACACGCAATGTCACGACGCTGAGCTCGCCCTGAAGATGGCGCTGCACAGCTACGACAGATGCCTCGGCGCTGACGGCGAGGACACCCGGTCCACCGTCATGATGCACGCCTACCACGCACACGAGGCCCTGCAGGAGGCATCGCGCGCCATCACCATGCTCATCAAAACGTTCCGTGCCGAGACCGCCGCGCTGATCACCACTCCGGCGCCGGGCACCGACATCCCCCGCCCAGCGCCGGAGCCCTGAGCCTTCAGTACGTAGAGCGGGTGTTGAGAATCGAACCGCATGGCCGGCTTGGATGACTGCTCCCAACGCGTGGTCAGAGGCCTCGACCTCCAGGAAGTCCGCTACTGACCGTGGTTTGCGGGGGCTAATAGTCAGCACGCTAAAGAGCACGCCACGCGTAGTGATAGTGAGCTTGTGATTCTGTCTGCTGTTCCAGGTGATACCCGGCGATCTGCGGATGGCTCGCACGGCGACGCGCGGTAGGTGATCTCTAGTGACCTCTCCTTACAGTACGCGGACAGCGCGACGGTGAGTGTTGTGCTCGCATGGAAGATGGTGTCGAAGCGGATATCCCTGGCGTTGGCGGGCTCGTCCTGCTATCCCTTCGGCGCAGACGGGAGGGGATACCCGCGCCTGTGGTGATCCACCACTTTCGTCCAGCCCTGGGTTATCCCGGAAAAAGGCCTGCCGGAGGCACGATTGATCTGTGCTTCGGCTTGCGGATGGGCGGATTCACCGGGCCGGCTTGTTGACCGAGTAGTGGTGTGCGGGGCGCGGGGGTAGTCCTGGGGCATAGCGGGGTGATGGGATGCTCTGGGCCGTGCTTGATTCGCGGCAGTGGGTGTTGTCGGGTGCGCTGTGGGAACGCATACGCCGGCGGTCGTGGAGGCTGTTTAGCCAGCGTGTCCCCAAGATCGAGGACTGGGCTGATGATGTCGCTGTCGAGCCGAGCGCGCTGGGTGAGCGTGAGCGGGTCCGCCAACTCAGCGAGGACAGCCTGTCCCGTTATCGTCGCGTGCTGGGAGACGATCATCCCGACACCCTGGTTGCGGCTCACGATCTCGCCGTTGATCTGCGGGCGTCGGGTGAGCACGAGCAGGCCCGCGCGCTTGATGACGACACGTTGAGTCGACGTCGCCGGGTGCTGGGTGAAGACCATCCCGACACCCTGGCCTCGGCTCACAACCTTGCCGTCGACCTGGGCGCGTTGGGTAATTACCGGTGGGCTCGGATACTGAGCGAAGACACCCTAACGTGCTATCGCCGGGTGCTGGGCGCCGACCATCCCGACACCTTGCGTTCGGCTCATAACGTTGCCAACGATCTGCGCGCGCTGGGTGAACACCAGGCGGCTTGCCAACTCAGCGGCGACACCGTGAGTCGGCGTCGCCGAGTGTTGGGCGAAGACCACCCCGACACGTTGCGCTCGGCCAGCAACTTCGCCCTCGACCTGCGGGCGTTGGGTCAGTACCAGCGAGCCCGCGTACTCGACGAGGACACCTGGGCGCGCTACCGGCGGGTGCTCGGCGATGACCATCCCGACACCTTGACTTCAGCTAACAATGTCGCCGTCGGCCTGCGTGCACTGGGTGAGTACCAGCGGGCTCGTGCACTCGACGAGGACACCGTGGCGCGCTGTCGCCGGGTGCTGGGCGACGACCACCCTCATACCCTGGCCTCGGCTGACAACCTTGTCGTCGACCTGCGCGCGCTGGGTGAACACGAAAAAGCCCGCCACCTGCACGAGTGGATCCGGTTTCAGCGCGGGACCGGACGCATTACCAGCCCTGACTAATGCCACGACGAAACCGAACCCAGCGCACCGGGTCTCCGGTGGCACAGCCCCTGACTGACCTCAACGAACAAGCAGGGGCGGGACGCTTCTGCTGAGCGTCATCGGCGGGGTTTCGGCGCGTGCGCCGGATCCGGAGGTCACCAAGTCCTGTGGGGTGCGCATCGGGTCTGTGGGTGCGGCAGATCCGGGTCCGTCGAGTTCGCGCAGCTGTGCTTGCAGGTAGGTTTTCAGTCGGGTGCGGTAGTCGTGTTCGAAGGTGCGCAGTTCGTCGATCTTTTTCTCCAGGATGATCTTCTCCTGGCTGATCGAACCGAGGATTTCGGTGTGTTTGCGCGCCGCCTCGCGTTCCAGTGACGCGGCCGTCTCCCGGGATTGCCGGTCGAGGGTCTCGGCTTTGGCACGAGCATCGTTGAGCATGGTCTCGGCCCGAGTCTTGGCGTTGGTGACCATGCCCTCGGCCTTGGCCCTGGCCTCGGCGAGCAGCTGCGCGGAGGTGGCGCGGGCCTTGGTCAGCATCCTGTCTGCTTCGGTCTTGGCTTCGCCGGTCAATCGCTCGGCCATCTCCTGGGCTAGGCCCAGCACCTTGATGGCTTGCACGTTGTGGTCTTCATCGGGGGCGGTCTGTTCTCTCATCGGCGGGCGTATCGGGACTCTCACCCGCCCAGGCGGCCCCACGGGGCGAAGGTTGTTTCCGGTGTCGACTGGTGTAGCGCGGTGCTGTTTATCACACTGTGCGACCTGGTTGCGGAGATCGGTGTTCTCCTGGATCAATCGAGCTAGTTCGGCCTGGACAAGGTCGAGGAAGGCGTCTACCTCGTCTTCGTGATAGCCGCGCTTGCCGATCGGCGGCTTACTGAACGTGACGTTGCGAACGTCGGCGGGCCTCAACGGCATTGGATCACCTCACGCCTGGTCTATCGCCTGGTCTGTCAGCCTCTGAATCCGAGCAGCCGGCATGGTCTCGGATCCATCACCACTCGCATACGGATGAACACGACGTGCAACATGAAACGATAATGGAAACGTCCAGCCCTGCCCAAGATCCAGATGGGTTACCCGCTCGGTGGGCGCACACCGCCGACACCAGCCCCCAGCGCTCCAGCCGACCGATACCCCAGCGGTACCACCGGCCGATGGGGCACGAAATTTGGCAGGGGGGGAGGTGCCCTTCGCGTCTGCCGCCTCCCGACCGTAGCTGCTGGGGTTGGCGTCGTGTCAGTGTCTGTTTCGCCGGTCACCGCGCACACTGTCGTGTCTGGGAATCCTTCGCATCGACTCACATGGTCCGGATCAGCCCTTCTATGTCGTGTCTGCGCACACCTTTGATGGTCGAATGATTTTCCGTAGTAGCGCGCATTCAGGGGCTACTGTCGGGAGTACACGCCCGGGACCCCGGCGCAGATGAGTTCGGCCCTCCCGCCGAGCGACAGCCATCCGGGGGTAGTCATGGGCTTTGTCTGGTCGTCGCGATCGTCTAAGAGATTGCATCGCGCGGGTGGGCCTCCGCTGTCGTCGAGCTGGCCCCGAACGTTCCGCTCGGCGTGGCGGACACTCGTGGATCGGCCTGCACACCCTGCGGCGGGTAACGGCCTGGCCGGATCCAACGGCCGGCAACCGCACCCCGAAACGGGACCGCAGGAAATGATCACGGCCGCCGGTCCAGCCGGTGACGCCACCCTCGGTGACCGGACAGCGGGGGCACTACCGCTTAGCCAGGCTCAAAGCGTACTACCACCGGCGGCGACCGCCCCGAATCCTCCACCAGCCACCCGTCAGCGGGTAGTGCTGCTGCCCCACGCCGGACCGAGCCCCCTGACATCCGACCCACCAACCGCCGCGCAGGAAGGGCCCACGCCATGAAGCAAGACTATTGCCCGCGACACCATCGGGCCCACAATGGCGGCACCACCCCGGTGATCGCCGCGAACACGCAGTGGCACGACGCTGAGCTCGCCTTAAAAATGGCACGGCACAGCTACGACAGATGGCTCATCGCTGGCGGCAAGGACACCCGGTCCCCCGCCATCATGCACGCCTACCACACACACGAGGCCCTACACGAGGCAGCGCGCGCCATCACCACGCTCATCGAAACCTTCCGCGCCGAGGCGGCCGCGCTGATCACCACCCCAGCACCGGGCATCGACATCCCCCGCTCACACCACTGACCTAAACCACCAGTACGTGAAGCGGTGACCAAAATCAACCACTGGAATGGAAGCCTCGCGCCGGATCGCGACAAGCGGAAAGGGCCTCAACTCGCGGCTGGCCGCGTTTCACTCGTCACCGTTCGCGTTATCAACCCGGCCTCAATAGCCCGCTCACGCAACACCGTGTCTGCACATCGCAGGAGGAGGTCAACGACCCGATCCGGCGGCGCGGACCTCCGCAGGATGCGCCGACCGGATCGGGCTCCTCGACCCCCGATACGTGATCGAGGTGGTTAAAAGGATACAGGCAAGATCAAAGACTGGGCATTGGTTCGCCACTGGAGTGTGACCCTCACCGGCGCTCGACTCAGGGTGCACGGCGGTACCCCGCAGGGTGGTGCGACGTGTGGGCGTACCGCAGGAAAACACAGGAACGGACAGGCGCTCCAAATTGCGGGTGCTCTTGAAGGGGCTCGCCCTGCTCGTCCCTGTTCCTTCACACCCGGCAAGCCTCTGCGTCGGCTCGGCGGAGTCAAAGGTGGCGCTTGCGCCATCGCGTCAGCGACGCCATCGGCGCCCTTGATACCGTCGGGCCGGCGTAGGACGATCCCGGGGACATGTGAAGGAACGGAGACCCCGGCCGGCGCCGACAGCTAGGCGCGTCCGCGAACCGTTGCTATCCATCCTCTCGTTAGCCGAGTCGGCTGTGGCGGCGCACCTACCGGGAACGCTCGCCGGGCAACCCGGCCGCGACCGAGCACGGCCCGCAGGGCCGCGCGCAGTGTCGTGGATCCGGTTGCACGGCAAGGCGACCACCGCGCTACAGATGGGTGCACGCGCCGGCGCAGCCGGCGCCTTGATCCATTAGAGGTTAGTTCGGCAACACACGCTGTAACGCAGGGTGAGTCACGGTGTGACACATGTTCGCGGACTCTTCGGTGGGTGTTGGGCGATGCCCGGGATGAGCACGTAGTGGGTTCAGGGTGTCGTTGAGGCTGAGTCGGGAGGGTCGGCCGGTCTAGTGGGAGTTAGCCCCGGTGGTCTCGCGTACCCTCGTGAGGCGGACATGCGCGACGTAGGGAGCACCATGGCCTTTAAAGGTGTGGACTTGGCGATCTTCGAGTGCGACGACATGCGCCAGGCGCTGGCGCAGCGTGACATCGGCACTGTCTACCGCATACTCGTCGATCACGGAGTGGCCCAGCGCTACCTCGCCGAGCTTGTTGGCCAGAGCCAGTCCGAGGTCTCAGAGATCCTCAATGGGCGCCAGGTGCAGAGCTACGACGTTCTCGTACGGGTCGCTGAGGGCTTGGGGGTATCGCGCGGAGCGTTAGGTCTTGCTTACGCTGAGGACCGCGAGGGGCCAGAGCCGTTCTATGACGAGGTGACCGAGGAGATGCGGCGACGTGCGTTGCTCGCTGCTGGTGCTGTAGCGCTGTTCGGCAGGCCAGTGCTGGGCGAGGTCCTGGAGCTACCGGACCGCCCTGCCTCAGCTACGCCGTTGCCCGATCGCCTGGGTGTAGCTGACGTGGAGGCGATGCGCGAGCTGACGTGCAAACTCGAAGCCGAGGCGCAGTACTACGGCGGCGGTGTCGAGGTGCTCAGCCCGGTAGCAACCAGAGCAGAGCGGTTGCTGAAGGTCCCCGCCGCGGACGCCACGAAGCAGGCGCTAGTCACCACTCTCGCTGATCTCCACAACGTGGCCGCGTGGGCGGCGTTCGACTCACACCAGGACGACACGTCGCGCTACCACTTTGCTCGTGCAATGAGCCTGGGCAATGATAGTGATGGATTCCAATACGCGCGTGCTGCCTACCTTGCTGGGGTGTCGACGGCTGAGCGCGGGCATTTCAACGACGGCATCAAGCTGATGCAGCTGGGCCAAATGCGCCTCAGTGAGTTCCCGAGGGCGCAACGGGCCGGCGAACTCGCCGCGTGGATCAACGCAGACATGGCTTGCGCTCTTGGGCACATGGGTGCGACCGACGTTGCGCGGTCTGCACTGGCGAGGGCTCGTGGGGGATGGCAAGCACCCGACGCTGATGACGAAGCGGACATGCAGTGGGTGACAGCGCTGGTGGAGATGCACCTGGGTCGCGCTGATAGTGCCGAACAGCTCGTGTCGGCGTCGGTACGTCGGTGGAGCGACACCCAGGATCGTCGCCAGGCCGTGTTGGGACGAATCACGCTGGCTCAGCTGCACGTGCAGGCCGGGGACAGCAATGCCCCAGAGTTTGCGCATCAGGCGATCGGCGATGTGCGCGAACTTCGGTCGATGCGAGCGCGCGAACGACTTCGGCCGCTGGTGCAGGCGATGGAGGAACGGCCCGAGCCTCACTACCGGGAGCTATCCTCCTTCGCCCGTCGGAGCGTTGCTGTCTAGGAGCGTCCGGCGACGTGTTCGGCCCATTCGAGCTGCGTAGCGGCGGCGCGATCCAGTTCAGTGCGTTGCCCCACCCTTATCGGCGTAAGGTGCAGAGGATTTGGTCCCGGAGGGCACTGGTAGCGCTCGGATTTCCGTTGGTAGTCAGCGCCGATGCCAGGGTCAAGAGTCGTTGTCTGGCAATACTGGTCCCGGTGCGTACTGTGACATCCAGTGCATCGTCGATGAGAGCGTTGGCGTGGTCGTAGTCTTTCGTTCGGACGGCAAGGGTCGTGAGATCGGCAAGTGCGATGGCGCGGGCCTGGTTGTTCGTGGGAGACAGGGAGGCGAGTAAGGAATTAGCGGCGGCGGTGGCGTCGGGGTGGTTCAGCGCCATGTAGGTGGACACGGTGAAGCCACCAAGCCTGTTCGCGGTGAAAAACCCGGTCCACACTCGTTCCGTGCGTGGCCGAGCGAAGTCGAACGCGGTGAACGCACGTTCCAGCGCGCGCAGGGCCGCTGTTTCGTCGCCTAGACGACTCAACTCCTCAGCTTCGCGTGCGGCGATCCATGACCGTGTCGTGGGCGCGGAGCACCCCGGCACGTAGTCTTCGGCTTGGCGCAGTAATCGGACAGCAGGCGCGATATCGTTTCTTGAACCGGCCAAATAGCTCCAATTCGCCAGTGTGTAGGCGGCGAGTGCACGATCGCCGGTTTCCTTGGCGATCTTCAGCGTTGCCCGCCACGTGTCCGCTGCTTCGTTTCCCCGGCCCAGGTCGAAATACAACCAGCCGATCAATGCCTCAGTTTCGCCCATCATCACAGCCAGCGGCTCCCGCGTGGCGTCGGTTCGGGCGTTGCCGAGCAGGGTGGTCAGCGTGGCGCGGTGTTTCGTGAGTGAGTCGAACATTTGCCGCGCTGGCACCGCGTACTGAGTGTCAAACAAATCCGCCGTCCGGTCTTGCATGAGCGCGACCGTGGCGGTATCGACCGGGCGTCCCTTGTCGACCGAATCCATCAGCCGCTGCCACGGGGCATCAGCGAGCAGACCACTACTCGCGGCCGCAGCGGCAACCCCCGCGACCTTCAGAAGGTCTCGTCTGCGCACGTCGTCGTCCTCGCCCTGAGCTGGCTCCTCCAGGGTAACTCGCGGCGGCAGGACGTCGAGTGCTTCGGACGGGCTGGGTGTCACCTCAAACCACAACAGGTGCGCAGGGACGTGCAGGACCCGCGCCCACTGGTCGAGTCTGACCAGGTCACGGACCGGTGCGACGGCCCGCTCGATGCGGCTGAGCTGGCCCTGGGTGATCCCCAACCACCCAGCGAGCTGCGTCTGCTGCACCGGCGGTGTCTGCACGAGGCGATACGCCCGAAGCAACCGGCCGAAGTGCCGCTCCCGGGCAGCCGCCCGAAGCTCACCCTGCTCCCAAAAATCCGCCAGAGGCACCGGCGGCACCCCGAGGGCATCAGCCGACGCAGACCCACGTGGGTGTTGACCTCTCATCGCAACTCCCAAGATGGACGGCGTATGCGCGCGGCATATATTAGAGCATCGCTTTGCGCCCCTGTGAGCTGCCCTTATGCGTGGGACACATATGCATGCCCATTGCCGACCGGCCATATGCGCTTGCCTTGTTGGAGATTCGCGCTCTCAGTGGGAGCGTGTAGACGTCCGACAAGACCCACGACAACAGGGAGGACGGACCAGTGAGAGGACCCAAAGATGGCAGCACGACCACGACGCAACAAGACCCGTCATGTCAAGTCTGCCCAGGAAAGGCTCGGCGACGAGGGCGCGGAACGCTACATGTGGGTATTCCCAGAAGGACACCACATCGTGCTCACCATACCCGGCCTGCGCAATCTCAAACTCAACGTCAATGACGCCCGCACGATCGGAGAAATACTCATCCAAACAGCAGACGAGATGACCAAGCATCACAACAACCAGACAGAAGGTGAGGATAACGATGGCAGCCCCAAAGAACATCCGACTGAAGGCTGACTTCGACGAATGGTTCCCGCAAGGGTTGTACCTAGTCGGGGAGATTGCGCCGGTGACCGAGTACCAATCCCAAGAGGACCGAGGCCGCAACCGGCCAGTGCGGCCACGGATCGACGAGGTGACCGGCTTGCCACTGTACCGGGGCACCTTCGCGGACCCCTCGGCCGAGAAGGACCGCGACAAGTCGGTCACTGTCGAGTTCGCCTGCCCTCACCAGCCAGTACCCCCACAGCCCGTTGCGGGTGCACCGTTTCGACCGGTGGTACTGGAGACCATGACCGTGGCACCGCGGGCGGAAACCTCCGGCCAGGCCAAGTGGATCACCTGGGTCATCCGAGCCACCGGCATGACAGCGCCGGGTACCTCAGCGATGGCTGCGGCGAGGTCTGCTGGTCGGAGCACCGCCACAACTGAAGTGGCCGGGAGGACAGCGGCGTGACCAAACCCACTATGGGCAGGGTAAGGGCGGACCCGGGGGGTGATGCCACCGAAAGGACAGGCCAGCAACCCTAAGACCAATATTAATCCGAATAGAACCACGGGCATGGGCCACGTGGCGAGAACACCTGTGCCCATTGCCTGATAACGAAACCAGCGGCGCAGAAGCGGATTCCTGGCTACCAACCCGTTCCGCTTCTGCGCCATCCACCCAGTCAGGAGTGAACACCAGTGAGGATACACAAGACCACCGGGCAGGGCGCAAGCCCCCCATCCGGTCTGAATGAAAACCGCGACAAACCACCGCGTCCGAACCGGCCACGGATGGGCACCTTCGCGCCCGCCGGTGCCCGGCGTTCCGAGGTATTGCCGCGGATCTTCGTTGTGTCGATCACCGCAATTACCTGTGTCAGGTTCGGGGGTGGTCGGTGATGAATGCCTACAGCATCAGCTTGTTGATTTTAAGTGGCGTCATTTTGGGCGTCGTGGTGTGGGTGCTGGCCAAACTCGGCAGGGTGCTGGTCAGGGTCGCCGAGGCGCTGGCTGCGGCTGCGGTGGTGCTCCTCGTCCTAGGCCTGGTGATCAAGGCCATGTGGTGGGCGATCCGGCAGGCGCTCACCCACCGGCGGACCAGCCTGACCGTGCTGACGGTGGCGGCATGGTGGCACTGGTGGGGCTGGACCTCGCTGGCCCTCACCGCCGGCGCAGTCGCGGGCGCGCTCACCGGGTGGCGGCTGATCGACATCACGTCCTTTGATGCCTGGGCGGGTCGGCATATGCGGGCCTGGTGGCTGCGCTGGACGGTCTACGCACCCAAGCTGCCGCAGTGGCTGCACGCCTGCGGCCTGAGCATCAAACCAGACGCCATACCCGTCGTGGTCACCGTGAATCCCCTGGGCCGCACTCTTCGCCGCGGCCGAAACCAGACACGGGCCCGGCTGCCCAAGGTACTCGGCGTGCGCTCCGGCGCCTCCTGGGACGAGGTCCGGGTGCGATTGGTTCCCGGCCAGAAACCCGAGGACTACGACGAGGCCGCACGGGCATTGGCCTCAGCACGCGCGGTGATGCGCTGCCAGGTCCGCGAACTCACCCCCAACGTCGTGTCAATCGATTTCCAACGCCGCAACCTAATCGCCGAGCCGGTGACCTGCCTCGACCTGGACGATCTGGCTGCTGTCGCGGGTGAGTCAGTGGATTTACAACGGGTGTGGACCGGGCGCACCGAATACGGCCAAGACTGGCACGTGCCCCTGGCCGGCTCAGCCAGCCACACCCTCACCGCGGGCACAAGCGGGGCCGGCAAGAACTCCGTGACGTGGTGCCCACTGGTCTCCATCGCCCCCGCCATCCGCGACGGCCTGGTCCTGGTGTCTGGAATCGACCCCAAAGGCATGGAACTGGCCTACGGCCGGCGGATCTTCCACCGCTACGCGGTCACCGGCACCGACGCCGTCATGGTGCTCGATGAGCTGATCGAGGCAATGCAGGCCCGCAAAGCCACCTTCGCCGGCCGCGTCCGGACGGTGCCGATCACCCGCGAACACCCACTGGAACTGCTGGAATTCGACGAAATCGGCGCCCTCACCAAATACACCGACCGCAAGACCCGCGACGCGATCACCGAGAAAGTCGCTCTGCTCACGACGCAAGGGCGGGCATTGGGATTCACGGTGCGCGGCTATGTCCAAGAACCCACCAAGGACACCGTCCCCGTCCGGGACTTGTTTCCCCGGCGGATTTGTCTGCGGGTCTCGGTCAAGTCGCATGTGGGGATGGTGCTCGGCGATCAGGCCTACGAGCGGGGCGCCTGGGCCAACCGGATCACTGACGCCGAGGCCGGTGTCGGCTACGTGTTCGGGGAAGGCATCCGCGAACCCCTCCGTGTCCGCGCTGGCTGGGTCCCTGACGAGATGATCAAGCGTCTCGAAGCGTTCGTCACCAACCCCGTGGAGCACGACACCGCGGTGCTGCCCTTTCCCACCAAACCCACTGGTCCCGGCGGATCGAGTCGCGGAGGGGCGGCATGAGCACCCCCACGGAGGCTATGATCGATTCACCGGATGCGCGCACGCGGGTTGAGCGGATGCGCCAACCCTTGGCCGCCGATGTGGTGGCGGCGGTCGCCGATGCGCACGGGGTGTGCATACGGCCGTTCACCATGGAAGTCGGCGACCCCGCGACCGGCGAGCTGCGCTACGTGCCCCTACCCTGCGGGTCCACCCTCGAATCGGTGTGTGGGCCGTGTGCGCGTAAGGCCCGGGCACTGCGGATGGCGCAGTGCCGCGAAGGCTGGCACCTCACTCAAGAACCCACCCTCGACGCTGACAAGCCGACCGAGGAACAGCGGGCCCAGCTGACCGCGCGGGCCGACCTGGTCCAGCTCTACCGCCACGCCGTCGCCGAGGGCAGTGATGGTGATGTGGACGAGTTCCGGGAGGCCATCCGGGAAGCCGATGACAAACTTCGGCAACTTGGCGTGCGGGGACACTTGCCCCCGCCTGACCCGCCGGCCAAGCGTCCCTCGAAACGGTCTACCCGGCGGCGCCAGGATTCGCCGGATCTGCCCACCCGCAAGGTCAGCAAGACCACCGTAGGTCGGGAGTTCGCGGGACGGTTCAGGCCTTCGATGTTCGTCACCTTGACCTGCCCCAGTTACGGGCGAGTGCACCAGGACGGAACCCCGCTCGACCCGGATACCTACGACTACCGGCGGGCCGCCCGAGATGCGGTGCACTTCGCCTCCCTGGTCGATCGGTGGTGGCAGAACCTACGCCGGGTCGTGGGCTGGGAAGTCCAGTACTTCGCTACCGTCGAGCCGCAAAAACGGGCCGCGCCGCACCTGCACACCGCCTTGCGGGGGTCGATCCCGCATGAGGTGATCCGCCAGGTCACCGCGGCCACCTACCACCAGGTCTGGTGGCCCCACCACGACCGCCTTCTCTACACCGACGGCCGGCTGCCGGTGTGGGAACCCACCCTCAAGGCCTTCATTGATCCCGACACCCGTCAACCCCTCACGCCGTGGGATGAGGCGCTGGAGGAGGTGGAGCAACCGGCGCACGTGGTGGCCTTCGGGAGTCAGGTGCACTCCAAGGGCATTCTGGGTGGCACCGACGACGCCGGCCGGCATATCGGATACCTGACCAAGTACCTGGTCAAAAGCGTGACCGAAATCGTCACGCCGGACACTGACGCCCAACACCGCCACGCCGACCGGCTCCACGCCGAACTATCGATCACTCCCTGCTCGCCGCGGTGTGCGGTGTGGCTGCTCTACGGAATCCAACCCCAGGGCGTCACCTCCCGGACCATGCCGGGGCGCTGTAAGAGCCGCGCGCACCGCCGCAACACCCTGGGCCTGCCTGGAAGGCGGGTGCTGGTCTCCCGCAAATGGTCTGGCAAGACGCTGGCCGACCACCGCGCTGACCGGATGGCCTTCGTGACACAAACCTTGGCGGCGGTGGGGATCGACAAACCGGTACAGGACTCCTCCCGGTTGATCTGGCGCAAACTCGCTCCCGGGGATCCCCACGTGCCACCCCGAACGCACCTGATCATGCAGGCCATCGCCCAACGCATCACATGGCGCGCCGAATACGACCGAGCCATGTTAGCCGCGACCGGACCGCCGCTGGACCCCGAAACTTCGGCAACTCAACCGAGAGCAGCTTGACCGGGGGAACGCGATGGCCAAGGAAAGTAAATCACAGTGTGTGCCAGTTATCGGAGAACCGCTGTGGACCCCGGGTGACCTGTCCGAATTCTTATCCATCCCCGAGAAGACTTTGCGGGAATGGCGGTCGAAGGGATCTGGCCCGCGGTGGCGCAAGGTCGGCAAGCACATTCGCTACGAGCCGGACGCGATCCGGGCGTGGCTGGACACCCTTACCGGTGACGCTAACGCAGCGTAACTACCTGGAGTTTCACCGATCATCAAATTTGAGAGGGCAGGGACGATGGGACACATTCAAGATCGATGGTACAAGGAAGTTCCCGATCCGGAACGGACCCCCAAGAAGATTCGTGTGCCAACCGTGTTACACGGAAAAGGAATGCGGTACAAGGTCCGGTACATCGACCCGGACGGCCAAGAGCGCTCCAAGAGCTACCCCGACAAGAAACTCAAGGACGCGCGGGCCTTCCTAGCAAAGGTCGAGACGGACAAACTGACCGGTGATTACATCGACCCAGAGGCCGGCAAAACAACGCTGCGTGAGTACTGCGACAACTGGCTGAAAGGGCAGTCACAGGACGAGTCATCGCAGCGCACCATACGATCCAAACTAGAAAAACAGGTATACCCATGTCTTGGTGCCCGTTCGCTGTCCACCATCGGCGCGGCCACCATCCGTGACTGGCTGAGCTGGATGAACGGCAACAATATCTCAGAGTCACACAAGTCGCAGGTGTTCAACCTATTGTCAGCAGTGTTGTCCGCAGCCGCCGATGAGAAGAAGATCCGGACAAATCCGTGTAAGACAAAGGGCGTCAAAAAGCCCGTGCCGGACAAGCGGAAGATCACGCCATGGACCGAGGGCAGGTTGCGCAAGATGCAGCTTGCCCTACCATCTCGGCAATCCGTCGTGATACCACTCGGTAGCGGCCTTGGCCTGCGGCAGGGTGAGATTCTCGGCCTGTCGCCCGATGACATCGACCGGCACCAGATGACCGTGCACGTTGACCGGCAACTGGCTTACGTGGGGAATCGGCCGCTGTTCAAGCTACCCAAGGGCCGCAAGACACGCACCGTGCCGATCTCACGCGGGCTGCTGGAAGTCATCGATGACTACCTGGAGGCCCACCCGCCGGTCACGATCACGCTGCCCTGGGGCAAGACAACCGGTGACCCTGTTTCCGTTCGGTTACTGATCGTCAACGATGCGGGCGGGGTGGACCCCGGGGACGCGTTCAACCGGCGGCACTGGTTACCCGCGTTCACCAGGGCGGGCCTGACCTACGTCCCGGGTAACGACGGAATGCACGCGCTTCGACACTTCTACGCCTCCACCCTGCTGGCGCAGGGCGTCACGATCAAAGAGCTGGCCGACTACCTCGGCCACACCGACCCCGGATTCACGCTACGCACCTATACACACCTGCTGCCCTCCAGCCATGAACAAGCACGGCGAGCAGTAGACAGCGTCTTCAAACCCCGTCGTCCGGAGAAGGTGGTCTCTGGTCCTGGGACGGCCTGAGGACGGCCTGGCCAGGTACAGGCACCCTGTTTGTGCAGCTCAGCCCGCGCGGTAGCGAGAACACCAGCTTCTCTTCCGCGGTGACGACCTCTTCGACGTCGGTGTACCCGTGCTCGGTCAGAAAGTCCAGCACACCCCGCACCAGCAGCTCGGGCACCGACGCTCCGCTGGTGACACCGACCGTGTGCACCCCGTCCAGCCAGGCGGGATCGATTTCCCGCGCGTAGTCCACCAGGTACGCCAGCCGCGCACCGGCACCCAGTGCGACTTCGACCAACCGCACCGAGTTCGACGAGTTCCGCGAACCGACGACCAGCACCAGGTCGCACTGCGGTGCCATCGCCTTGACCGCCACCTGCCGGTTCTGGGTGGCATAGCAGATGTCGTCACTGGGCGGATCGGCCAGCTCGGGGAACCGTTGCCGCAGCCGAGCCACTGTCTGCATGGTCTCGTCGACTGACAGCGTCGTCTGGGACAGCCACACCACCCGCGACGAATCTCGCACGGTCAGCGAATCCACCGCGTCCGGTCCATCGACGAGCTGAACGTGCCGAGGTGCCTCCCCGGCGGTGCCCTCAACCTCCTCATGACCCTGGTGACCGATCAGCAGGATGTCGTAGCCGTCGCGGGCGAACCGCTTGACCTCTTGGTGCACTTTGGTCACCAAAGGGCAGGTTGCGTCAATCGTGCGCAAGCCACGGATTGCGGCCTGCTCATGCACCGCTGGGGACACGCCATGTGCGGAGAAGACCACCACGGCACCCGCAGGCACCTCGTCGGCCTCGTCGACGAAAACCACCCCGCGGCCCTGCAGGGTCTCCACCACATGCCGGTTGTGCACGATTTCCTTGCGCACGTATACCGGCGCCCCATGCGCCTCGAGGGCCTTCTCGACCGTCACCACTGCGCGGTCGACCCCGGCGCAGTACCCGCGGGGTTTGGCCAGCAGCACACGCTTGGTCATGCCGTCCACCCTACGGGCGTGCCAAAGCAGGTCTGACAGCAAACCGATCTCACACCCGGGTAGGCATTTCGCCGGTGACTGCGGCAGGCTTGACGACCATGAGCCACCTACCCCTGCCCGTTCGTGTCGCCGTGGGCCTGGCGCTCACCGCTGTCGAGCAGGCCCGCAAGCTGCCTGAGCAGCTCGCCGATTTCCCTGTGACGGCCGCCAGCCGTGCCGTGCAGGCTGGGATGCGGGTGCAGCAACGGGTCACCGAGCTGGCGATCAAGGGCGACGAGGTATTTTCGCTGTTGCGTCCGGTAGAGGACACCCCGTCGTGGGCCACGTTCGATGAGGACGACAAGCTTCCTGCACCCGACTCTGCGGTGACACCCGCCCCGCGCAGCACGCCAGTGCCCAGCGAACTCGGCGAGATCGACGAGGCCGACGTAGCCCAGGCCCTGACGCCTCCGCGCTCGACGGCCACCACCGCGAGACCTGACGCCAGCCTGAGCCCCTCGGCGCTGACTGGCTACGACGAACTGTCGTTAGCCCAGCTGCGCGGCAAGCTGCGGGCGCTGTCATTGCCCCAGCTCGAGGAAATGCTGGACTACGAACACCTCCACCAGGACCGTCCCGCGTTCGTCACCCTGCTATCGAACCGGATCGCCACCGTCCGCTCCCAAACACCAGAATCACAGTGACCGAAACCTCAGTGACCGAACCCGCCACCACGGCGGAGGCACCGTGGCCGGTCCGCACCGTCGCCCGCAAAATCGCGGGATGGATCGATCGGTTGGGCGCAGTCTGGGTGGAGGGGCAGATCACCCAAGTTAGCGCCAAGCCTGGCACCGGTACCGCGTTTCTCACGTTGCGCGATCCGGTTGCCGATGTGTCAGTGACTCTGACGTGCCCGGTCGGGCTCGTGCGCGACCAGCAACCGCCGCTGGCGGATGGCTGCCGGGTCGTGGTGCATGGCAAGCCGTCGTTGCACCTCAGCCGCGGCACGCTGAGCCTTCGCGTCGATGAGATTCGCGCGGTCGGTATCGGTGAGCTACTGGCCCGCATCGAGCGACTTCGGCGGCTCCTGGATGCCGAAGGCCTGTTCGATCCCCGACGCAAGCGACGGCTGCCGTTGCTACCCGGCTGCGTCGGGCTGATCACCGGTCGGGCCAGCGCCGCTGAGCGCGATGTGCTCAGCAACGCCACGGCCCGCTGGCCCGCGGTGCGGTTTCAGGTGCAGAACGTGGCGGTGCAGGGCCCGCTGGCAGTGGCTCAGATCATCGACGCACTCACCGTGCTCGACGCGGACCCCGCGGTGGACGTCATCGTGCTGGCCCGGGGCGGCGGCAGCGTCGAAGACTTGTTGCCGTTCTCCGACGAGGCGCTGTGCCGAGCGGTATCGCGATGCCTCACGCCGGTGGTCTCGGCGATCGGGCACGAGCCGGACACCCCGCTGGTAGATCACGTCGCAGACAAGCGCTGCTCGACCCCGACTGACGCCGGCAAGTGCGTGGTGCCCGACGTCGCAGAGGAGACCGCCACGCTGCATCAGCTGCGCAACCGCTGCCACCGCGCCCTGTACGGCTGGGTAGACCGGGAACGACGGCTGCTCGATGCTCTGCGAAGTCGCCCGGTGGTGGCCGATCCGAGCCGGCTGCTGCAGGAACGCGGCCAGATCGTGGCTGACCTGCGGGCTCGTGCCGACCGAGCCATGCTCGGCGGCCTGCGAGCGGCGCAACAAGGGCTTGTGCACACCTCGGCACGCTTGACGACCCTCGGTCCGGCAGCCACCCTGGCCCGCGGATACGCCGTGGTCCAACGGGCTAACGGTGCGGTACTCCGATCGATAGCCGATGCCCCCCAAGGCACCGGGCTGCGGGTGCGGCTATCAGACGGGGCTTTGCGTGCGGTGGTGACCGATGACTGACGACGACCGGGCCAACCACGACCGGGCAGCCCAAGGCCGAGCAACCCAAGACCCGACGACACTGGGCTACGAGGCCGCCAGGGACGAGCTGGCCGAGGTGGTGCGCAGGCTTGAGGCGGGCGGCCTGAGCCTGGAGGACTCGCTGGCGCTATGGGAGCGTGGCGAGCAGCTCGCCGCGGTCTGCGAGCGGCACCTCGCCGGCGCTCGGGAACGGATCGAGTCGGTGATTGCCGCTCGCGAGCAGCAGCCCGGTGCGCAGCCGCTTACAAAATAAGGATCTGGGAGGATTGTGGGGTTTTCACAATCTTGGTTTCGTAATCCAGGGACGCTGACCGTGACGCGCCTTTCCGGGAGGGCTTTATGAGTACTTTGTCGACGCCGCGGCAGGAACCGAAGCAGGAGGAGCCGGACCGCAACCTTGCCATGGAGCTGGTGCGGGTCACCGAAGCCGCGGCGATGGCCGCTGGTCGCTGGGTCGGCCGCGGCGACAAGAACGGTGGTGACGGCGCGGCGGTGGACGCCATGCGCAAGCTGGTCGGCTCGGTGTCGATGCGCGGCGTTGTGGTGATCGGTGAAGGGGAGAAAGACGAAGCGCCGATGCTGTACAACGGCGAGGAGGTCGGCAACGGCCAAGGTCCGGAATGTGATGTCGCGGTCGATCCGATCGACGGCACCACACTGATGGCCAAGGGCATGCCCAACGCACTGGCGGTGCTCGCGGTGTCCGAGCGAGGCACGATGTTCGATCCCTCGGCGGTCTTCTACATGGAGAAGATCGCCACCGGACCGGAGGCGGCCGACGTCATCGACATCTCCGCACCGGTGGCGGAGAACATCAAGCGGGTCGCCAAGGCGAAGCAGCTAAACATCTCGGACATCACGGTGTGCATCCTGGAGCGTCCGCGGCACGACGAGCTGGTACGCGCGGTCCGCGACGCCGGTGCCCGGATCACCTTCATCACCGACGGGGATGTCGCCGGCGCGATCGCCGCAGCCCGCCCAGGCACCGGAGTGGACTTGCTGATCGGCATCGGCGGGACCCCGGAGGGGATCATCACTGCGGCCGCGCTGCGCTGCATGGGCGGCGCGATCCAGGGTCGGCTGTGCCCACGCGACGACGCCGAGCGCCGTGCCGCGCTGGACGCCGGGCACGACCTGGACCGGGTCCTGGGCACCGAGGACCTGGTCCGCGGTGACAACGTGTTCTTCTGCGCGACCGGGATCACCGACGGGGAACTGCTGCGGGGCGTGACCTATCACGCCGGCGGATGCCGCACGCAGTCCATCGTGATGCGCTCGAAGTCCGGCACGGTCCGGATGATCGACAGCTTCCATCAGCTCACCAAGCTGCGAAAGTATGCCGCGGTGGACTTCGATCAGCTACCGCTGGCATGACCCAGGAGTACCGGATTGAACGCGACACCATGGGGGAGGTCGCGGTTCCGGTCGACGCCCTGTACCGCGCGCAGACCCAGCGCGCGGTGGAGAACTTTCCGATTTCCGGGCGCGGCCTGGAACGCTCCCAGATCCGCGCGCTGGGATTGGTCAAGGCCGCCTGCGCGCGGGTGAACGCGAAACTGGGCGTGCTCGACTCGGCGCGTGCTGAGGCGATCGCGTCGGCCGCCGATGAGGTGGCGGCCGGCGAGCATGACGTGCAATTCCCCGTCGACGTGTTCCAGACCGGCTCGGGCACCAGCTCGAACATGAACGCCAATGAGGTGATCGCCACGCTGGCGACCCGGGCGGCTGGCTGTGACGTGCACCCCAATGACCACGTCAATGCGTCACAGTCGTCCAATGACGTGTTTCCCACCACCATCCATCTCGCCGCCACCGAGGCCGTCGCACACGACGTGATGCCCGCGCTGGTGCACCTGGCCTCGGCGCTGACCCGGAAGTCGGACGACTGGGGTGAGGTGGTCACCGCGGGTCGCACTCATTTGATGGACGCGGTACCGATCACGCTGGGCCAGGAGGCGGGCGGTTGGGCAGCGCAGGCCCGCTACGGCGTCGAGCGGCTGGCGAGTTGCCTGCCCCGGCTGGCCGAGCTGCCCATCGGGGGCACCGCGGTGGGCACCGGCCTGAACGCACCAGCCGGTTTCGGTGCCGCCGTCGTCGAGCAGCTACGCCGCGCCACCGGCCTCGACGTGCTCACCGAGGCCCGCGACCACATCGAGGCGCAGGCCGCCCGGGACGGTCTGGTGGAGTGCTCCGGCGCGCTGCGCACCGTCGCCGTGTCGCTTTTCAAGATCGCCAATGACATCCGGTGGCTGGGTTCGGGACCCCGCACCGGATTGGCTGAGCTGCGGCTACCCGATCTGCAACCCGGTTCCTCGATCATGCCGGGCAAGGTCAACCCGGTGATCTGCGAGGCAACGATGATGGTCGCCGCGCAGGTGATCGGCAACGACGCGTGCGTGGCATTCTGCGGCTCGCAGGGCAACCTGCAGCTCAACGTGATGATGCCGGTGATGGCGCGCAACGTGCTCGAGTCGGCCCGGCTGATCGCCGCGGCCGCCCGGCTGCTCGCCGACAAGGTCATCGAGGGCGCGCAGGCCGACGTGGCGCGCTGCCGCGAGTACGCCGAGTCCTCCCCCGCGATCGCGACCTCGCTCAACCGCTACCTCGGCTACGAGGAAACGGCCTCGGTCACCAAACAAGCGCTACTCGAGCAGCGCAGCATCGCTGACGTGGTGCGCGCACGCGGTCACCTCGAGGACGGCACCATCACCCCCGAGCAGCTTGCCAATGCTCTCGACGTGCTGGACATGGCGCTATCCCCGAGTTCTGGAAACAAACCGCGGTAGCGGTTGCGATTTGTCTCCAGAACTCGGGAAAGGCGTTCTTGGGCTGTCCTCCGCGCTATGCAAGCATGGGAGGGCAGTCCCTTCATGATCATCCGTGATTCACTGTAGCCGGCGGCGGGTGTTCTTCACAGGGCACGTTGCTGCCGTAACCGGGCAACAAGTCATCCCGCACCCAGCCCTGGTCCCCGGTGGAGGTATTGCGCAAGTAGGTCCACGTGCCACCGTCTCCCGGCGTGTAGCAGAGGTACTGAGCGCTCTGGTCGTGCATGCCCTGGCCGGTCTGGATGCAGCCGTTACTGGGGCCACTACGCATGGTCACGGTATTGGCTGGGAAGTTCGTCCAATGATTGTCTTTATTAGGGTAGCTCAAGCCGCAGGACACCATGGTGGAAGCTCCCACCCCGGGACCCTCCCTTCCCTGTGGCGTGAATGTTGCTGCGTTCGCCGGCGCGGCTAACGCAAGTGTGGCCGTGGTGGCAGCTAGTATCGAGCCGGCCACCCGTGCGGAGGTCCAAGACATCAAGAAAGCCCCTCTCTCACTCGACTCGTGGGAATCCCAAGGCCCCCGCCCGACCGTTCCCCCGGGATCCGATGCGTTGCGAGCACCACGCTAGGTCCTTCCGCTTTCCTTCCGCTTTCCAGCCGCTTGCCCTCGTTCACCCACGGACGCACCACGGGCCCCTGAGGTGACCGCCTGGAGCCCCAGGTGAGCGCTCACCGAAGTAGACACACCGATCGGGCGAACGTCCGGTTACCAAGCGACAGCATATCGCTACACTCGGTGTCAGTCTGGCGGGCACAGCGGCGGAGCGGGGTGGCAGATGGACTTCGAGGTTCTCGGCCCGCTGCGGGCCCGGCAGGGAGAGCAGCCGGTCCAGCTTTCCGCGCCGATGTCCCGGATGCTGCTCGGCGTTTTGCTCACCCGAGCGAACACGCCGGTCCCGGTGGACGTCCTGGTAGATGCCCTGTGGGCGGGTGAGCGAGATCCGCGCGCGGCCAAGAAGCTGCAGCTGCACGTCCATCGGTTGCGCCGAGTCCTGGGCGATCCGGGACGGATCCGGTTTGACAACGGCGGCTACACGCTGCGAGTGGAGCCTGGCGAGCTCGACGCGGAGCGATTCGAGTCCGCCCTGGCCGAGAGTACCGACATCGAGGAACCGGCACGTGCTGTTGGGGTGCTGCGCACCGCGCTGCGGTTGTGGCGCGGGGTCCCCTTCAGCGATATCAACGACCTGCCGTTGTTGCGCGCCGAGGCCGACCGGTTGACCGAGCGCCGGCTCGCCGGCCTTGCCCAGCTTTACTGCGCCGAGCTGGCCTGCGGGCATGCCAACGCGATCATCCCCGAACTCGTCGAGCTGGCCGCGCGGCACCCGATGCGGGAACAGTTGCAGGGCTTGTTGATGACCGCGCTGTACCAGGCCGGCCGGCAGGCTGAGGCGCTGGAGGTCTACCACCGCACCCGAAGCGCACTGGTCGAGCAGCTCGGGTTGGAGCCCGGTAACGAGCTGCAGCGGCTGGAACGCGCCATCCTGACCGGCGACCCGATGCTGGAGGCTCCGACGGGGCCCCCCATCACACCGGCGCAGCTGCCCGCCGACATCACCGATTTCACCGGGCGTCGGGCACAGCTCGCCACCGTGGCGCACCTGGCCGCCGCGGCAGATCAGATCGCCACGGTGGTCGTCGCCATCACCGGAAAGGCTGGGGTGGGTAAGACCACACTGGCCGTGCGTGCCGCGCACCGGCTGCGCGTCCAGTACCCCGATGGACAGGTGTTCGTCGACCTCCGAGCGCAGGCGCACCCGCTCACACCGGCGGACGTGCTGGCCCGGTTCCTGCGCTCGCTCGGGGTGGACCGGACGGCGATCCCCGACGATACCGAGGAACGCGCCGCGCTGTATCGCAGCCGGCTCGCCGACCGGCGGGTGCTCATCGTGCTCGACAATGCGGAGTGCGAAGCTCAGCTGCGACCGCTGCTACCCGGCACCCCCGGATGCGCGGTGCTGATCACCAGTCGAAGCCGGTTGGCCGGGCTGACCGGCGCCCGGCTGGTCGATTTGGACATCTTCGACGCGGACCAGGCCGTCGAGCTGCTGGCCCGGCTTGCCGGACCGCGGCGGGTCGCGACGGAACCTGCGGCAGCGACGGAGATCGTGCGGCTGTGCGGTTTCCTGCCGTTGGCGCTGCGGATCGCGGGAGCCCGGCTGGGTAGTCGGCGGCACTGGCCGTTGTCCCGATTCGAGGCTGATCTGGCCGACGAGCAGCACCGTCTGGACAAGCTGCGGCTCGGAGACCTCGACGTGCGGGCCAGCCTCGCGCTGAGCTACCAGAGCCTGGATGGAACGGCTCAGCGCGCCTTCCGGCTCCTCGGACTGCTCGAGGTCCGGGACTTCGCTGCCTGGGCGGCCGCGGCGATGCTCGACGTGACGCAGTGGCGGGCCGAAGAGCTGGTGGACAGCCTGGTCGATATGCACCTGCTCGACGTGGCCGGGAACGGCGCTTCGGGACAGTTGCGGTACCGCTTCGATAACCTGCTGCGCGCCTACGCCCGCGAGCTTGCCTGCGCCCAGGAGACGCAAGCTGATCGACGTGCTGCGCTGGATCGAGCGTTCGGCGGATGGCTGGCACTAGCCGAAGCGGCCGCCCGGCACCTGGCCAGTGCCACCTTCGCCCAGACTTTTGCAGCCGGGACCTGCTGGCGACCGGACGAGGTGATACGCCAGGCGGTGATCAGCGACCCGTGCGGATGGTTCAAGGTCGAATGGCCGGCCGTGCGGGGCGCCGTCGAGCAGGCTTTCTCCGTCGGCTCGGGCCAGCTCGGCTGGGCGCTGGGCGTTCGACTCGCCAGAATCTTCCTCATCCGCGGGTACTACGACGACTGGCGGCACGTCTGCGAGCTGATGCTCACCGGAGCTCGACGAACGGTGCGCGGCGCAGAAGAAGGCACAGCGGATGGTATGACGCTGCGCGCTCCGACCGAGCTGCACCGCATGGCGCTGCGCCTCGATGAGGCACGAGACGGCATCGACAAGATCCTCAGGGCATCCGCGGGCGCTGGTGGCCGGGTGGTTCGGCCACCAGTCGCTGGCGCCATCGGCACAGTCAGCGAAGCCTTGCCCCGCCTGGACAGCGCCCTGATCTCCCTGCGCGAGTTGGCCGACCGCCACCGCGATGCCTCGACGATGCGCGGGCTCGGCACGGTGCACCGGTTGCAGCGGTCTTTCGAGAGGACGGCCCGCTGCGTGCAGCAGGTGCTCGAAGCTCTCGATGTTTTTTCCGATCCCTTTCCGGGCGTTGCGCTGGTGGCGTCCGAGGAGCCGCGCGAACCGGCGAGGAATAACAGGTGGGCCGCTCTCCAAGGCGTCCCGCATGCGGGTTGGTAGCTGTTGAAGAGCGGCCAACTGATCTGTGCCCGTTAATGCGCGTACTCCTCCAGCATCTCGGTGACCAGCGCTGCGATCGGCGAGCGCTCCGAGCGGGTGAGGGTAACGTGGGCGAACAGCGGGTGCCCCTTGAGCTTTTCGATTACCGCGGCCACCCCGTCGTGCCGGCCCACCCGCAGGTTGTCCCGCTGCGCGACATCGTGGGTGAGCACGACCCGAGAACCCGTCCCCAACCGGGACAGCACCGTGAGTAGCACATTACGTTCCAGGGACTGCGCCTCATCGACGATCACGAAGCTGTCGTGCAGCGATCGGCCGCGGATGTGGGTCAACGGCATCACCTCGAGCATCCCGCGGTCGATCACCTCGTCAATGACATCCGGCGTGGCGATCGCGCCCAGGGTGTCGAACACCGCCTGCGCCCAGGGCTGCATCTTCTCGTTCTCGCTGCCCGGCAGGTAGCCCAGCTCCTGACCGCCCACGGCATACAGCGGTCGGAAGACGATGACCCGACGGTGCGCCCCGCGCTCCAGCACGGCTTCCAGGCCGGCGCACAGCGCAAGCGCCGACTTGCCCGTCCCGGCCCGACCACCGAGTGACACGATCCCTACCCCGGGGTCGAGTAGCAGCTCGAGCGCCACCCGCTGCTCGGCCGAGCGGCCGTGCAGTCCGAAGGCCTCCCGGTCCCCGCGGACCAGCCGGGCGCGTTTGTCCGAGGTGATCCGGCCCAGCGCGGTGGCCGTCCCGGCGAGCAGCCGCAAGCCGGTATTACAGGGCAGGCCAGCGACCTCCGGATGCTCGTTGAGGTCGGCGATCCCCTCCTTGTATAGCTGTTCCAGCACGGAAGGACTGACTTCGACGTCGTTCATCCCGGTCCACCCGGACGGCACCACGTCCTGCGCGCGGTACTCGTCTGCGGCCAACCCGACCGCACCCGCCCTGACCCGCAGCGGCATGTCCTTGGTCACCAGCGTGACGTTGCGGCCATCGGCGACGAGGTTCAGCGCACAAGCCAGGATTCGCGAGTCGTTGGTGTCGGTACGAAACCCGGCTGGCAGCACCGTCGGATCGCAGTGATTCAGCTCGACCCGCAGAGTGCCGCCCAGTTCGCCGATCGGGACCGGCGCATCCAACCGGCCGTGGGCTCGCCGCAGATCGTCGAGCAGGCGCAACGCCTCTCGAGCGAACCAGCCTAGTTCCGCGTGATGCCGCTTGCCCTCCAGCTCCCCGATGACCACAAGTGGCAGCACCACCTCGTGCTCGTCGAATCGGCTGAGCGCCCAAGGATCGGATAGCAGCACTGAGGTATCCAGCACATAAGTGCGCGAACCCGGGGCGGTGGAGTGTGGCGAGCGAGAAGCGATCACGGCAGCTCCCTGGCGTGCGCGGCACCGCGCCCGCTACTCGGTGGGCCGGCCGGCCTCTGGTGGATCGCTACCGCATCGCCCGGTCAGGCTCAGCGGGACCGACCACAAGGGCCGGGTGCCGGCCCCTCCGTGCTCGCCGTGGGCGGATTACCCGCCCGATCGACAAAAGCCACGATCAGGGCCTCCCGTGGCGAGACGCGTCGAGCACATCCCGCTGCTACCGCACGGTACCGGTGTGTGGCCGTCCTGGGAATACGCCACTCACGAA